>JAWWPY010000147.1:0-24120 GCA_033854735.1 Streptosporangiaceae bacterium
CCCGCCCACCCGGCGAGCGCGGCGCGGAGCGTCTTGCGCCGCTGCGCGAACGCGGCGTCCACCACGGCGAACACCTCGGCGCGGGGCACACTGGCCGCGGGCGGGTCGAGGGCGGGCGGGTCGCGCCTGGTGAAGGCGACCAGGCCGGAGTCCACGTTGGGCACCGGCCAGAACACGGTCCGCGGCACCGGGCCCGCCCGCCGGGCCTGCGCGAACCAGGCGATCTTGACCGAGGGCACGCCGTAGATCCTGCTTCCCGGCGGGGCCGTTATCCGGTCGGCCACCTCGGCCTGCACCATGACCAGGCCATGCCGGAGCGACGGGACCGTGGCCAGCAGATGCAGCACCACCGGGACCGCCGCGTTGTAGGGCAGGTTCGCGACCAGGACGGTCGGCGGCTCGCCGGGCAGGTCTCCGACGCGGGCGGCGTCGGCGGTCACCACCTCCAGCCGGGAGGCCAGGGCCGGCGCCCGCGAGGCGACGGTGTGCGGCAGTTCAGCGGCGAGGACCGGATCAAGCTCGACGGCGACCACCCGCCGGGCCGCCCCGAGCAGCCCGAGGGTGAGCGAGCCGAAGCCAGGTCCCACTTCCAGGACGACATCGGCGGGACTCAGCCCGGCCAGTGCGACGATCCGGCGCACCGTACCCGCGTCGGTCACGAAGTTCTGGCCAAGCCGCTTTGACGGCCGGAGGCCCAGCCGGCCTGCGATCTCCCGGATCTCGCCCGGGCCGAGCAGCGCGTTTTCCACCACGGCGGCGGGCACGCTACCAGGGACCGAAGACGCGCTCGCCGGTGGCCGTGACCAGCGCGCAGAGCCGTGCGACGTCGATCTGCTTGACCTCGGCCAGGCAGCGCAGCGTGTGAGCGGCCATGGCGGGCGAATTGGGCTTCCCCCGGTTCGGCACGGGGGTGAGGAACGGCGCGTCGGTCTCGACCAGGACCAGGTCCGCGGGCGCTGCCGCCGCCGCGTCCCGCAGCGGCTGCGCATTTTTGAAGGTGAGGTTGCCCGCGAAGCTCATCACGTAGCCGGCCTCCGCGCACCGCTTGGCCATGGCCGCGTCTCCGGAGAAGCAGTGGAAGACCACCTTCTCGGGCGGTCCCTCCTCCTCCAGGATGCGCAGCACGTCGTCGTGCGCCTCCCGGTCGTGGATCATCAGGGCCTTGGCCGCCTGCTTGGCGATGGCGATGTGCGCGCGGAACCAGTCGCGCTGGACCTCGGGGCGGGCATGGTCCCGGTAGTAGTCGAGCCCGGTCTCGCCGATCGCCCGCACCTGTGGCAGTCCGGCGAGCGCGCCGATCTCGGCCAGCACGGCGTCGCGGCCGCCCGGCGACGCCGCGGCCGCGGCGGTCTCGTTGGGGTGGATCGCGACCGCCGCGTAGACGCCCGGCCGCCCGGCCGCGCACCCGGCCGACCAGCGGGACGAGGGCAGGTCCACGCCGACCGTGATCATCCGCCGGATGCCCACCGCCTGGGCCGCGGCGACGACGTCACCCACGGGCCGGTCTATGAGGTCCAGGTGGCAGTGGCTGTCCAGCGCCTCACCAGGCAGCGGCTCGGGCGCCGGAACATCGCCCGGCCCAGGCGTACCGTCCCGAGCCACCCGGGCCGCACCGGCATCGTCGGGAGCGGTCACGGGGTGTCTCCCGGTCGCTCTTCCTCCAGCCGGGCCAGTTCCTCGTCCACCACGGACGGGTCCAGCTTCGTGAACAACGGCGCGGGCACGGCCAGCGGCGTGCCGGCCAGGATGGGCTGCGATTCCCACCGCGCGGCCGTGCCGTAGTCCCCGGTGATCACCGGGTAGGACGGCGCGTCGTCCTCGTCCACCTGGCGGATCTCCGGCATGCCTGACCACGCGCCGGGTCCGCCGAGCATCCGGTACACCTTGTCCGACGACCGCGGCAGGAACGGGGTGAGCAGCGTCTTGGCGTCGTCCACCAGTTGCAGCACGACGTGCATCACCGTCTGCATCCGGTCCGGGTCGGACTCGCGGATCTTCCACGGCGCCTGGTCGGACATGTACTTGTTGGCCTCGGCCACGGTCCGCATCGTCTCGGTGATGGCGGCCTTGAACCGCGACCGGCCCAGTTCGCCGCCGATCACGGCGAACGCGGCGCGGGAGCGCTCCAGGGTCTGCTGGTCGGCGTCGGTGAGCTGGCCGGGCTTCGGGATCGCGCCGATGTTCCTGGCCGCGAACGAGACTGACCGGTTGACCAGGTTCCCCCAGGCGGCGACCAGCTCATCGTTGTTGCGGCGGACGAACTCGCTCCAGGTGAAGTCGGTGTCCTGGTTCTCCGGGCCGGCCACCGCGACGTAGTACCGCAGCGCGTCCACGTCGTAGCGGGCCAGGAAGTCGCGCACGTAGATCACGACCGCGCGGGATGACGAGAACTTGCGCCCCTCCATGGTCAGGAACTCACTCGAGACCACCTCGCTCGGCAGGTCCAGCTTCCCCAGCGAGCCCGGCGAGCCGTTCCTGGCCCCCTGGCCGCTGTAGCCGAGCAGCATGGCGGGCCAGATCTCGGAGTGGAAGACGATGTTGTCCTTGCCCATGAAGTAGTAGGACTCGGCGTCCCCGGACTGCCAGTAGGCGCGCCAGGCGTCCGGGTCCCCGGAACGCCTGGCCCACTCGATCGAGGCGGACAGGTAGCCGATCACCGCGTCGAACCACACGTAGATCCGCTTGTCCGGGCGGTCCCGCCAGCCGTCCAGCGGTACCGGCACGCCCCAGTCCAGGTCCCGGGTGATCGCCCGCGGCTGCAGGTCGCCGAGCAGGTTGAGGGAGAACCTCAGCACGTTGGGCCGCCACTGCCCGCTCTTGCTCTGCAGCCAGGTCCCGAGCACCTCGGTGAACGCGGGCAGGTCGAGGAAGAACTGCTCGGTGTCCACGAACACCGGGGTCTCCCCGTTGATCTTCGATCGCGGGTTGATGAGGTCGATCGGGTCCAGCTGGTTGCCGCAGTTGTCGCACTGGTCGCCGCGCGCGCTGTCGTAGCCGCAGATCGGGCAGGTGCCCTCGATGTACCGGTCGGGCAGGGTCCGGCCGGTGGACGGGGAGATCGCGCCCTTGGTGACCCGGGGGAAGATATAGCCGTTGCGGTAGAGGCCGGTGAATATTTCCTGCACCACCGCGTAATGGTTCCGGGTGGTCGTCCGGGTGAACAGGTCATAGGACATGTCGAGGCCGAACAGGTCGTCGGCGATCACCCGGTTGTACCGGTCGGCCAGCTCACGTGGGGACAGGTTCTCCTTGTCGGCCTGAACCTGGATCGGCGTGCCGTGCTCATCGGTGCCGCTCACCATCAGCACCTGGTGGCCCGCCATCCGCTGGTAGCGGCTGAACATGTCGCACGGCAGGGCGAAACCGGAGACGTGCCCGATGTGGCGGGGGCCGTTGGCGTAGGGCCACGCCGGAGCGGCCAGGATGTGACGGCTTGGCAAGGACATGCCCACCAGCCTAGGCGCTGCCAGCAGAGCCCTCGAACGCTTTACCGCGCACCACCGCGTCATAAACCAGCCGCCTGGGCAGGCCCGATTCCCGGGCCACCGCGACGATGGCCTCCTTCCGGGCCACACCCGCGGCCACCTGCGCGGCCACCTCAGCGGCCGCCTCCTCGGGACTGCGCACCGGTTCGCCGCCCGGGCCGGGCCGGCCGGCGCCCTCGACCACGAGGGTGACCTCGCCGAGCACCCCGCCCCCGGCCCAGGCCGCCAGTTCCCCGAGCGTGCCCCGGCGGATCTCCTCGTAGGTCTTGGTCAGTTCCCGGCAGGCCACCGCGCGGCGGCCGGGACCGAACGCCCGGGCCAGTTCCGCCAGGGTGGCGGCAGCCCGGCGGGGTGACTCGAAGAACACCATGGTCCGCGGCTCAGCGGCCAGCCCGGCCAGCCTGCGGGCCCGCTCACCCGCCTTGCGGGGCGGGAAGCCCTCGAAGCAGAACCGGTCGCTGGGCAGGCCGGAGACCGCCAGCGCGGCGGTCACCGCGGACGGCCCGGGAAGCACCGTCACCCGGGCGCCGGCCGCCGCCGCCGCGGCGACCAGGCGATATCCGGGGTCACTGACCGCCGGCATGCCCGCGTCGGTGACCAGCAGCACGTCGTGGCCGTCACGGAGCGCCGCCAGCAGCACCGCCTCCCGGCTCCGCTCCACGGCGTCGTAGTAGGACACCACCCGGCCCGCGAGCTCGACCCCGAGGGCCGCGGCCAGCCTGCGCACCCGCCGGGTGTCCTCCGCGGCCACGACCGCCGTCCCGGCGAGCGCCTCGGCCAGCCGCGGCGACGCATCACCGGGCCTGCCGATGGGTACGGCAGCTACCGTAAGGGTGCCGCTGACACTGTCATGTGGAACGGAGTCATTCATCGCGGAACCCACGTTATGCCCCGAGCCCCCATACCATGTGCTTCGATGATTGCTTCCCAGGCTGAGCATCCAGCCGCCGACACCAGCTCCCGGCTGCCCGCGCTCCGTGCCCGGCTGGCCCCGCCCATACCGGGCAGCGAGCTATGGGGCTGGCTAGGCCCGTTGCTGGTCACCGCGTTTGGCGCGTTCCTGCGCTTCAACCGGCTGAGCATCCCGCGGACCATCATTTTCGACGAGACGTACTACGTCCCGGATGCCTATGGGATCCTGCGCCACGGAGTTGAGCAGAACTACGTCAGCGACCGGAACTCACTGATCACGCACGGCCACACGAACATCTTCACCTCCGGTGGCGAGTTCGTCGTGCACCCGCCGCTCGGGAAGCTGTTCATCGCGGCGGGCGAGTGGATGTTCGGCCTGACCCCGTTCGGCTGGCGGTTCTCCGTCGCGCTCATCGGGTCGCTGGCCATCCTCGTGCTGGCCCGGATCGCCCGCCGGATGACCCGGTCCACCCTCCTCGGCTGCGTCGCGGGCCTGCTGCTCGCCCTGGACGGCCTCGAATTCGTGATGAGCCGCACGGCGCTGCTGGACATCTTCCTGATGTTCTGGGTGCTGGCCGCGTTCGGCTGCCTGGTGGTGGACCGGGACGTCTCCCGCGCCCGCATCGCGGAGTGGGTCGCGGAGCATCCCGGCGACGAGAACGGCCCTCGGCTCGGGATCCGGTGGTGGCGGGTGGGCGCCGGGGTCTGCCTGGGCGCGGCTTTCGCGTCCAAGTGGGACGCGATCTGGTACGTGGTCGCGTTCGCCGGCCTCGCCGTGGCCTGGGACATCGGCGCCAGGCGGGCCGTCGGCTTCCGCCACTACGCCCGCGCTGCGCTGGCCTACGACGGGCGCTGGCTGCCGGTCTCGTTCGTGCTGGTGCCCGTGGTCACCTACGTGGCGACCTGGTCCGGATGGTTCGCCTCATCCAATGGCTGGGACCGGAACTGGGCCGCGCAGAACGGGGACCACACCCCGGTGATCTCCACCGTGGCCTCGTTTCTCGAGTACCAGAAGCAGATTCTCAGCTTCCATCTGGGCCTGACCACCCACCACCCCTACCAGTCGCAGCCCTGGGACTGGCTGGTGATGAGCAGGCCGGTCGCGTTCTTCTACCCGGCCCACGCGAAGGGGTGCGGGACGCCGAGCTGCTCCCAGGAAGTGCTGGCCATCGGCACGCCGATGATCTGGTGGGCGTCGATCGCCACCCTGCTCGTGTGCCTGGGCTGGTGGCTGACCCGCCGGGACTGGCGGGCCGGGGCGGTCCTGCTCGCGGTCGCGGCCGGGTGGCTGCCCTGGTTCTGGTTCTCCGGGCATGATCACCGGACCGAGTTCTACTTCTACGCGGTGGCTTTTGCCCCCTTCATCGTGCTGTCTATCACCCTGTGCCTCGGGCTCATCGTCGGCTCGACGCAGGCGTCAGCGGCCCGGCGGGGAATCGGCGCCGCGATCGCGGGCGCCTATGTGCTGGGCGTCCTGGTGAATTTCAGCTATCTGTACCCGGTCATCGCGGCCAAGGTCATTCCCTACGCGTCCTGGCTGCACCACATGTGGTACCACGGCTGGATCTGACCGGATCGGCGCAGGCCGCCAGCAGCTGCGGGCCCGGCACCGGCAGCCGCTGCATCTCGCCCGGCTCAAACTTCAGCAGCCCGCCCGCATAAACCCGGCCCAGACCATCCACAACGGAACCTCTCAGGAATGCCGCCAGCCCATCGATCGCGCCGGCCGGCAGCAGCTCGCGCGGGTAGATGCCGTGCGCGATGTTCAGGTACCTGGCCCCGGCCAGGTTGCGCACGAAGGCCGGTGGCCTGCGGGCCATGTATGTGGCCAGGATCGGCGGCGGCTCGCGGAGCCGGACCCGCCACCACGGGCGGCGGTGCCTGGCGATGTAGCTGTCCGCAGCGCCCGCGGCCCTCGCCCGGCCGAGAAACAGCTCGACGTCGTGGAGTTCCTGGGCCGAGAGCTGGCCGAGATCGGCGGGCAGGTCGATGACGACCCGCAGCGGCGTGCCCACCGGCAGCACATCCCACGCCTGGAAGAGCTCGCGGGCCCGGGTCACCGCGGGAAAGCGGAACCGCTCGGGCACGCCATCCGCTCTGGCCGCCCCAGCCGCCGCGACCCAGACCGCGTTGGCCCCGGTGACCTGGCCGCGGTGGACCCGGCACAGCTCCCCGAGCTCCACCCGGTCGGCGGGCAGCCGGGGAGCCGGGCGGGACACGCCCGCGGCCGCCCCCGCCGGCACAGCTGCCCCTGTCTGGACAGCCGCCCCTGTCTGGACAGCCGCCTCAGCCGGGCCGGCCGCCTCAGCCGGGCCAGCCGCCTCAGCCGGGCCAGCCGGCCTGGGATCGGCGGCCCGCAGCATGGGCCCCCACCGGTCCGCCGCGGCCAGCGACCGGGCCGGCACCGCCGCGCCCCCGGCCAGCGCGCCGAGTTCCGCCACGCTGGCCACGCGGCGCAGGCGAAGCGGGCGCGGGTCACTCCCTGGCGTGAAACACGAGATGACCGAGGTGGCCTGCGCATCGCTGAAGACCGGGACGGCAGGCTCGATCAGGTGCACCGACTCACCGCCCAGCGGACCGAGCATCAGGGCGCGGACCAAGCGGCCGTAGTTCACGTCGAGCCATTCCGCGGCGGTGATGAACACGCCGAGATCGCCCGGCCCGGCATGCGCCGCGGTGGCCAGGAAGAAGTGCACGTGAAGCCCCGCCAGTCCGCTGGACGGCAGGTCGAGGGCGCGCGCGGTGGACCGCAGCCACCTCTTCCAGTCCGGCGGGATCTGGTGGTGGCGCAGGTACGGGGGATTGCCGATGAACAGTGTGGGGCCCGCGGCGGGAGGCAGCCGCAACGTCCGGTAGTCCTCCAGCAGCACCCGTGAGCGCCCGGCCAGGCCCGCAGCGGCCAGGTTCGCCCGGCCGATGATCGCCACGACCGGGTCGATCTCGGCTCCCAGCAGCGACGCCCGGTGCCACCGGCGGCCCGCGGCGATGAGGAACCGGGCCGACCCCGCGCCGGGGTCGACCACGCGAGCCGGTCCTCCGTCCCCGTCCCCAGCCGCGCCGCCCGGCCCAGCTACAACGCGGCCCGGCCCAGCCTCGCCCGTCCTGGCTGCTCGCCCTGCCCCGGCCGCACCACTCATCCCAACTACACCATCAGACCCAACCACACCGTCTATCCCAACCGCCCTACCTGTCCCAGCCACACCCTCAGCCTCGACGGCGCCGGCCGCCCAAGTGATCATGCTGGCGATGATCCGTGGCGGGGTGAAGGTCTGGCCGAGGGCCCGCCGCTCGGCGCGCCCGCGCAGCCGGCAGAACGCCTCACCCAGCGGGTCCTCACCCGCCTGGATCTGGTCCCGGACCGCCGCGAGGTTCACCGCGCGGCCGGGCCCGCGATCGTGGTGGCGGCTGGCCGAGGCGGCCAGCCGTTCTTCGGGCCCGGACCAGCCCGGGACGCTGCGGGCGCCCAGCCGGACAGCCACGTCTACCAGTTCGCGCTCGTCGCCGATGTCGCTGATCACGCCGACCATTCTGGCGGGTCACCGCCAGGCCGGGGGCGGGTCAGCGCCTAGGGTGTGCCCCTGGGACACGCCCTAGCATCTGGCGGGATCCGCCCCGGCCTGGCCGGGCTGGCCGGCCACGCGGGCGCCGCTGCAGGTTTCCGTAGCTGACGTTCAGCAGATTCTCAGTATGAACGGGTAGTAAATACCTGACTGACTGTCGCAGAGATTGTGACCCGGGACACTGAGCCGAATAGGGCCTCGCGTACGTCTATAGAGTGATAGTCAACAGACGAGCGGAGCAACGATGGGGTCCACCGAGCAGGCGCCGGACCGCAACACGCGATTCGAACAGGACGTCGTGCCGTTCCTCGGGCAGTTGTACCCGGCCGCTCTCCGGATGACCCGCAACCCGACCGACGCCGAGGACCTCGTCCAGGAGACGTCAGCCAAGGCGTACGCGGCATTCCACCAGTTCAGGCCGGGCACGAATCTCCGGGCCTGGCTGCACCGCATCCTCTCCAACACCTTCATCAACAGCTACCGGAAGCGCCGCCGCGAGCCCCAGCAGGCGTCGAGCGGCGATTTCCAGGACTGGCAGGTTCCCGGGGATCCGCTGGCCCCCCAGGCCCGCTCGGCCGAGGCCGAGGCACTGGACCGGCTGGCCGACTCCGAGATCCTGCGGGCGCTGCGGGACCTGCCGGAAGAATTCCGGGTCGCGGTCTACCTCGCCGACATCGAGGGCTATGCCTACAAGGAGATCGCCGAGATCATGGGGACCCCCATCGGCACCGTGATGTCCCGGCTGCACCGTGGCCGCGGACGGCTCCGCGACAAGCTGGCCGCCTACGGCCCGGGTCACGGCACCGGCTTCGCCCCGCAAGCCGGCTGACCGCGAGCAGCTGGCCGGCTCGGGCCCAGGCGGAGCCCGGCAGCCAGCCAAGGACCGTTGCGGAAAAAAGCTTGCCGGGTGTGACCGTTACTTGACGCTGTAGAGGCTGAGGACGTCCTCGTTCGCGTGCCAGCGGCCAATCAGCCGCATGGTATGGATGAGCGCGAGTTCCGCCCGCTGCACCGGGTCGGTCACCCCGTTCAGTGTGTGCTGGCTCGCCGAGGTGATCAGCCATACCCGGCTCACGTTGCGCAGCCGGTGGTGCCAGGTGGCCAGGCTTACCTCGGTGCCGAGCATGGTGTCCGATTTCACCGGGGTCTCCGCCAGCGCGATCTCCCTGAGCTGGCGGAACGGGCCGGGGTACCCCATGCCCAGGGAGCGCTGGTTCCACGGGACGTAGCAGACGATGTCCGTGGGACGCGCGTGAGCGGCGATGACCGCCGCGTTGAAGCGCAGGTTGTCGGCCCGGGAGGAGGGCAGCCTGACCGCCCGCTGCGGTGCGATCAGCAGGACCGCCACCAGCACCGCGAGTCCGGCCGATGGCAGCCACGCCAGGGCCCGGCCGCGGGACGGTGCGTTCGAGACGACCGGGGCGGTCGAGATGACGTACGCGAGCCATACCAGCCCTGTGCCGCAGAGCAACGCCAGGGCGGGCTGGCAGTAGAGCACGTAGCGGATGTGGTAAATGGGCTTGAACCGCGACACCGTCAGCATGATGGCGGGCGGCAGGACGAGCCAGGGCAGGAGGACCACGGCCGGGGTCGGCAGCCCGGGGACGGCGGCCCGCCGGGATCGTGCGGTGATGCCAACCGCCAAGCCGCACAGGGCCAGCAGCGCGATGGGGATGACCAGCGGCTTGGACCCGGCGAAGCCCGTGAAGAGGGCCCGGATGGTCGCTGTGTTCGTCTTGGTCAGCCAGCTGATCTGGCCGCGCTGCTTGAAGCCCAGCCACGCCACCGGGGACGCCGCGATGCCCGCGGCCACCGCGGCCACCACCCACCGCCACAGATGCACCGGGCCCGCGCCCGGGACCGCCCCGGAGTCCGCGGGCCCGGGCTCCTCGGGCCCGGAGTGCGCCGTCTGGGCGGCCCGGCGCCGGCGGAGGTAGGTGAGGAGCACCGTCACGCCATGCGCCAGCACCAGGAGCAGCGAGAACAGGTTGAACAGGCCAGCCAGGACGATCACCAGCGCGTAGCAGGCCCACCACCGCCATGTGCCCGCCATCATGGCCCTGACCAGCAGATAGGTCGCGATGGTGACGAGCATGGTGACGATCGCGTAGGCCCGGCCCTCCTGCGCGTACCTGGTCACCAGCGGAGCGGCTACGTAGAACAGGCCAGCCAGCAGCCCGGCCAGCCACGGAGCGGGCAGGCCCGCGAGCCGCGCCAGCAGCCTGCCGAGCGCCGCGGTCATCGCGGCGGCCACCGCGGTGGCGATCAGGGACGGCAGCCGCAACGCCGTGGCCGACGTGCCGAGCAGGCCGAGCACCCCGTGCATGAACAGGTAGTAGGCGCCATTCACGGAGTCCGTGTGGTGCAGCAGCGCGAAGATCTTGGCGATGCTGCGGTCGGCGGCCTCGATCGAGTACGCCTCGTCCCGCCACAGCGAGAGGCGGCCCAGGTGGTAGCCGCCCACCAGCAAAGCCGCGGCCGCGGGAACGATGACGACCAGCCAGTCGCGCAGCCGATGCGAGGAGGGCCCCGGGTCCACAGCGCCGGGACGCGCAGTGCCCGCACTGATCACTCCCGCGCCTCGCACCGCAGCCACCCTCCCACGCTCCGCTGAGTTGCCTCAGGTTACCCAAATGATGATATGAGGCCAGCTAGCCGCCGAAGAGCCGCTCGCGGACACGGGCGGCGGCCTTGCCGTCATCGAGCGTGCAGAACTTGGTGACGAAGGCCTGGTAGGCGGCGCCATAGTCGGCCCCGGCCGTCGTCCCCAGGTCCCCGATCGCGGCCAGCACCTCATCCGACGTGGCCAGGAGCGGCCCGGGGGCCTCCGCCTCGAAGTCGAAGTAGAACCCGCGCAGGTTGTCGCGGTACTGCTCGAGGTCGTAGGTGAAGAAGATCATCGGCCGGCCCGTGGCCGCGAAGTCGAACATGACCGACGAGTAGTCCGTGACGAGGACATCGGTGGCCAGGAAGAGCTCGGATACATCCGGATAGCGGGTCACATCGAGAGCGAATCCGGGCCGCTGGCCAGCCGTGACGTCGTCGGCCAGCTGGTGGTGTCCCCGGATCAGGACCACGTAGTCGGGCCCCAGCACCTCATACGCCCGTTCCAGGTCGAGACGAAGGTCGAACCGGTAGCGGCCGGACGCGTAGTACTGATTGTCGCGCCAGGTCGGCGCGTAAAGCACCACCCGCTTGCCGTCCGGCAGGCCGAGCCGGCGCCGCACCCTCGCTGCGACCGCACCGGAGTCGTCACGGGCGAGCACGTCGTTGCGTGGGTAACCGGTCTCCCAGATCTCGCCCTCGAACTTGAACGCGTTCCGCATGATGGGCGTGCTGAACGGGTTCGGGGAGAGCAGCGCATCCCACTGGGCCACGTCGTTCGCCAGCTGGGTGAAGTAGCCTCGGCCGCTGGCGAACTGCGGCTGCTCGATGTCGAACCCGATCCGCTTCAGCGGCGTGCCGTGCCAGGTCTGCAGGTACACCTGCCCGTCGCGCTTGCGGTAGAAGTAGTGCATGTCGTCGTTGGCTATCAGGTACCGGGAGCGGGCCAGCGCCGTGTAGTACTCCTGACTCCCGTGCAGGACGACGGTCGCGCCGGGCGGGGCCACGGTGGACCAGTCGGCCACGGCCCAGAAGTGCTCACGGTCATCACCGCTGCGGCGCAGTTCGTCGGCGATCGCACGCGGGTTGTCGTCGCACCCCTTGCCCTTCCAGCTGGTGAAGAACACGGCGTCGCGCAGCGGCATCCGGCGCGCCGCGGCGTAGTAACCCCGCCGCATCAGCCGCTGGTTGAAGTTGCCCAGCTCAGCCCGGCGCTTGATGGGGGTGACGCGGATGACCGGCGCGTCGTACTCCGACGTGGTGAAGACGTAGTTCTTCGGCCCGACGGCGACCTCCTTCTCAGCGAGGCCAGCCAGCCGGGCGTGATCGTATCTGAGCGGGGTCGCCGCGCCATCGCCCCGCGCCGGGCGGACGAAGATGTCCCACACGCCGTCCCTGAGCGGCACCAGGTCCCCGAACAGCGGCACCCCGCCGACGGGGATCTCGATCGTGAACCGCTCACCATCACGCTGCCAGGGCAGGGTGTGCTCCACGTTCGACGTCCGGAGGCGCAGCACGGTCTCCAGGTCGTTGCCAGCCGGGCCCTGGTAGCTACCGGTCAGTAGCAATGTGCCTGCTGCGGTCCAGGAATGCTCCTCGACCATCGGCTTCGGGGTGCGCTGGACGATCATGACGTCTCCATAGCGATCCTGTTCAACCGATACCTCCTGGGCGCCGTAGCGGTACCTGTCTTCGGCCTTTCCGGTGGGGAAGGCGACCCGCGTCTGTCCCGGCGCGGCCAGGTAGAGCTCCCATTCCATGAGTTCAGGCGCGCCCGGGCTGGCCGGGAGGTGACTCGTGGCGGCGGTGTCCATCGCGAGCGCGGCCATCGGCACCTCGGCGCGCAGCCGGACCGCCGGGCCATTGCTCTCCACGATAGTGGCCGTGAACGCCTGGCGGGCCGCGCCCGCCAGGCGCCTCAGCACCAGCTTGCCCCCCCGGGCGGCCGACGGCTCCGGCCCGACGACGTCGACGTCGACCAGCAGGTCGTCACCGGCCCGCTGGAAACCGGCCAGGACGGCGGCGGTCCGCGTGACCCTCACGTGCAGCTGCCGGCCGACCCACCGCGCGCCAAACCGCACATCGGGCGCCAACTGGACGAAGCCCGGCCGCTGCGCCGCTCCCACCACCGGGCTGTGCACCCGGGCTGGCCGCCACACGCCGTGCGCCCGGATCAGCATGAAGCAATCCCAGTCCCCGGTCAGCCAGCGCCCGGCGAACCGGAACCAGCGGGGGCTGATCTCGAAGCGGAACCCGGCCCACTCGTAGGAATACCTTTCCTGGCTGGAGATCGCGGTAGCCATCGGATCGGGCCGCGAGCGGGCCCACACCACGATCGGCAGGCGCCTGCCCCGCGGGCGCAAAATCACGATCTTGGAGGTGTTCCTGCGGTGCGAGATGTCCACGGACGGCACGTACGCGCATCCGCTGACCACCATGCGGTTCCCCCGCCAGCCCATCTCGTCCACCCGCACGAACGGGTCCAGGTCGCGCCAGTGGGGGCGGTAGACCTTGGACGGGATCCGCAGGCTCCGGTCCGTGCGAAACGGGAGATCGGCGCGGAGCCGGCCGAACCGGCGCACCACCGGGATCGTGGACACCAGTTGCTCCTGGCGCCAGTCGAGGAACTCCTTGAGCTGCGCGACGGCCCGCTTCTTGATCAGGTAGTAGGCCAGCTTGCACACGGCCGGCAGGGTCCGCAGCACACGTTCGGAGACCCGGTCCAGATACTGGTTGGCCAGGTCGAGGAACTCCCCGAGGTAATCGTCGCTGGTCCGGGCGAGGTCGCCAACGTACAGCCAGAGGTCATTCACCAGGGCCTTGTGCTGACTCTGGCGCCGCAGCTTGGCGGGCGCGTGCTCGGCCAGGAAGCTGTCGATGCTCAGCAGCGCGGTGATCCGGTCCCGCAGGTTCCGGATGTCCGTCCGGTTCTGCGTGATGGAGAAGGCTCCGCGGTCACGTTCCCGCCAGTAGTAGACGAGATCGCTGATCACATCGACGGACTTGGCCAGCACGTGAGCCTTCGTCATGAGCTGGATGTCTTCCCAGACCATTCCCTCCGGGTAGGACAGGCGGTGGGAATTCCAGAACGACCTGCGGAACAGCTTGTTCCACGTCGTGACGTCGTAGAGCAACTGGGGCGTGCGGGTGATGTGCGTGCCGATCCGGGTTCCCTTGATGGCCCGGAAATGCAGGGCCGACTGGCGGGTCCCATCGGTGCCGATGCGGTACACATTGCCGGAGACGAAGTCCGAGCCGGACTTCTCCAGGGTGTGCAGCAGCACCTCGTAGGCCTGGGCCGGAAGCATGTCGTCGCCGTCGACAAAGGCCAGGAATTCCCCGGTGGCCCGCTCAGCCCCCTGATTGCGCGCGAACCCCGGGCCGCCGTTCGGCACGGTAAGAAGGGTGAACCTGGGATCAGCCTGGGCCTGGGCCTGGGCGATCCGCGGCCCGTCGTCGGTGGACCCGTCGTCCACCATGATCACCTCAAGATCACCGAACGTCTGGGACGCGATCGACTGCAGGCAGTCAGCGAGCACGTCCCCGTTGTTGTAGAACGGCACAACAACGCTGATCCGCGGAACCGTCAACGTTTCCTCTCCCTTGCCTGCTTGGCCGCTGACGGCACGCCTGCTGCCTGCAATGCGCGCCACGGCTGCCTGCCCGCTCCCGGCATGGGCAGCTACCTACCTAGTAGACGGTTAGCCGACCGCAGGTCGTTCCCAACCCAGCCCGATCGGGTCATAGACCCGCTCGATGTAGATCTGGTGCCAGAGCGAGAACACGATCAGTACCCAGAGATGGCGCCAGCTTACGTCCGGCTCACCGGCGCGCAGCCGCTCCAGGAGGCCGATCGCCGCGCCGCGATTGACCCACTCGTCCGTCTGTGCCTCACGCAGCAGCCGGTCGGCGAAATCGTACATGTCGCCCTTGAGCCAATGTGCGATGGGCACCGGAAACCCGAGCTTGGCCCTTTCCGCCGCGGCCTTGGGCAGGACTTCCCGCATGGCTTCGCGCAGCGCGTACTTGGTCGTTCCCCCGCCAATCTTCTCCTCACGGACCAGCCGGGCGGCGACCGCCATTACCTCGCGATCCAGGAAGGGCACCCGCAGCTCCAGGCTGTGGGCCATGGTCATCCGGTCCGCCTTGACCAGGATGTCCCCGGCCAGCCAGGTGTTTATGTCCACCAGCTGCATGGTCGAGACGTCGTCCAGGTCCGCATCGGCGGCCTGGTTGTAGACCGGGTCCGTTGTTGTGTAGGCGCTCGCTGCCGGGCCGGTGGGCACGCCCGGGCCGGCGATCACGTCGACCTGGCTGTCGATGAAGACGTGCGCGTTCCCGATGTACCGCCGCCGCAGCGGGGTGGAGGTCCGCTCCAGGAAGCCCTTGCCCTTGACGCCCGCGGGAATGAGCGCCGCGGCCCGCTTCAGCGGGAAGCGGCCCCAGTCCGGTAGCCGCTCGCCCGCCCGCACCAGCCCGGGCTGACGGTAGATGGCGTAGCCGCCGAACAGCTCGTCGGCACCCTCGCCCGAGAGCACCACCTTCACATGCTTGCTGGCTTCGCGGGCGACGAACCAGAGCGGCACCGCGGCGGCGTCGGCCATCGGGTCGTCCAGGTGCCAGATGATCCGGGGCAAGTGGGTGAAGAACTCCTCCGCGCTGATCACATAGGGGATCGACTTCACGCCGAGTGCGGCTGCGGTCTCCTGCGCCCTGTCGATCTCGCTGTAGCCCTCGCGCTCGAACCCGACGGTGAAGGTGAGCAGGTCGGGCCGGCGCTCGGCGGCCAGCGCGCAGATCGCCGCCGAGTCGATGCCGCCGGACAGGAAGGCGCCGAGCGGAGCGTCGCTGCGCAGGTGCACGTCGATCGAGTCCCGCATGACCCGCAGGATCTCGGCCGCGGTGGTGTCACTGGGAGTCCGGGCCGGCCGCAGGTCCGCGCGCCAGTAACGGAACACGTCCACGCTTCCACCGGGCCTGGCGATCATGGCGTGGCCGGGAAGAAGCACGCGGATCGGCGGAGTCAGGGTCTCCGGCGGAGGCACGTACTGGAAGGACAGGTACCTGCCGAGGGCGTCGCCGTTCAGGATGCGCGACTCGCCCGGCTCGGCCAGGGCCTTGCGCTCCGAGGCGAAGCGCAGCAGCCGGCCGTCGCCGTCAGCCGCGGCCACCTGCCCGCGCCCGGCCTCGGCCGGCCGCCGTGGCTCATCCAGCCGCCCGGCCTCATCCAGCCGCCCGGCCTCAGCCGGCCGCCCCACGTCGCCCAGCCGCCCCGCGTCGCCCAGCCGCCCCGCGGCGTGGCGGCCGCCGTGGGCAGCGGAAGGCGCCTCGGCCCGCCGGGCCGCGACGGGCTGGGCTGCGTGCCGACCGCCCGTGGCGGCGGTGCGGGCCGGTTTGCGGTCGGCGTCGATGGTGTAGAAGAACGGCTTGATCCCGAACGGGTCCCGCGCGCAGAACAGCTCCCGGGTCCAGGTGTCCCAGATAGCGAAGGCGAACATGCCGCGGAGCCGGTGCACGACGTCCTTGCCGACCCGCGCGTAGGTCTCAATCAGGACTTCCGAGTCGGAACTGGTGCGCAGGGTCACGCCTTGATCGCGCAGTTCCTGGGCGAGTTCCAGGTAGTTGTAGATCTCGCCGTTGTAGACCATCCAGAAACGCCCGTCAGCGGACTGCATCGGCTGGTGACCGCCGGGCGAAAGGTCGATGATCGCGAGGCGCTGGAAGCCCAGGGCGACGTCAGGATCGGCGTAGAACCCTTCGTCGTCCGGCCCGCGGTGGGCGATCCGCCCGGTCGCGCTCCTGACCCATTTCTGGTCTGGGTCGGCCTCGAGTGCCAATGCCAGGCATCCGGCGATTCCGCACATCCACGTCCCCAACAGTGTCCAGTGTCATCTGCACAGCCCAGCGTCATCCGCACAGCCCAGCGTCATCCGCACAGTCCAGCGTCATCTGCGCATCCATGTCATCTGCGCACCGATCCTACGGGGGGACCACAAGCGGCGCGGACCTGCTCGGCGGACCGCTGGGTCACTTCCCCCGCCAGGCGGGTGCCCGCTTCTCCGCGAAGGCGGCCGCTCCCTCCATGGCATCCGCAGAGGAGAAAACCGGTGCCGTGATCTCATTCTGCCTGGCGAACGCGTCCCCGCTCGGCCAGTCGGCGGACTCCACCACGACCCGTTTGGTCGCCTCAACCGCGAGCGGCGCATTCTCCGCGATAAGGAGCGCGAGCTGCCGGGCCTGGTCCAAGGCCTCCCCGGCCGGGGCCAGCCGGCTGATCAGGCCAGCGTGCTGCAGGCGGGAGGCCGGGACGCGTCCGCCGGTCAGCGCGATCTCCATGGCGAGGTGGTACGGGATCCGGCGCGGCAGCCGCAGCAGCCCGCCTGCCGCGGCGACCAGGCCACGGGTGACCTCCGGCAGCCCGAACATCGCCTCCTCGCTGGCCACGATCAGGTCACAGGCCAGCGCGATCTCGAAACCGCCGGCCAGTGCGTAGCCCTCGACCGCCGCGATGACTGGCTTGGCGGGCGGCCGCTCGACGATGCCGCCGAACCCCCGGCCGCCGGCCTGGGGGTTCTCACCGGTCAGGAAGCCCTTCAGGTCCATGCCGGCGCAGAACGTGCCGCCCGCGCCGGTCAGCACGATGACCCGGATCTCCGGGCGCGAGTCAAGGTCGTCGAGCGCTGCGGCCATGGCGCTGGCCACCGCCTCGTTGACCGCGTTGCGCGCGGCGGGCCGGTCGATCGTGACCACCGCGACCGGTCCGTCGACCTCGGTCAGCACAGCTTCCGACACCGCGTCGCCTCCCGTACGTTGCCTGCGCTCCGGCCCGATCCGGCGTCGCTACTTCGGCTGGAACCTGATACCGCCGTCGAACCGGATGACCTCGGCGTTCATGTAGTCGTTCTCGATCAGCGCCCCGACGAGGTGCGCGAATTCGGCGGCCGTACCCATCCGCTTCGGGAACACCACCGGCGCCGCGAGCTTGGCCTTGAACTCCTCGCTGGCCGGTCCCGTCCCGTAGATCGGCGTGTCGATTATCCCCGGGCAGATGGTGTTCACCCGGACACCGATGGCCGCCAGGTCCCTGGCGGCCGGCACGGTCATGCCGATGATCCCGCCCTTGGACGCGGAGTAGGCGATCTGGCCTGTCTGTCCCTCGATGCCAGCGACGGACGCGGTGTTGATGACCACGCCGCGCAGGCCGTCGGCGTCGGCGGGCTCGGTGCGCGCGATGGCGGCGGCCCCGATCCGCATCAGGTTGAACGTGCCGATCAGGTTGATGTCGATAACCTTACGGAAGGACGCCAGGTCGTGCGGGGATCCGTCGCGGCCCACGGTGCGGGAGGCCCAGCCGATGCCCGCGCAGTTCACCACGGCCCGGAGCGGCACACCTTGCCCCGCGGCGGCCTGCACGGCCGCTGCCACTGATCCCTCATCGGACACATCAGTCTTCACGAACAGGCCGCCCGACTCGGCGGCGACCGCCTTCCCCTGCTCTTCGTTCAGGTCGGCGATGACGACCGTGGCGCCTGTGGCGGCGAGCGCGCGGGCGACCGCCTCACCGAGGCCGCTCGCCGCGCCAGAGATGATCGCTGCGGTTCCGTTCAGTCTCATGGGCGGAGCATACTTCCCCCCCGTCGGCCTAACCGAACGGGGTTCGGTATCCGGGCGCACGGGACGGGCCTCAGTTTTGTCGGTGGCCACGTCTAGCATCGATGTTGGCGGGTGCATCGCTTGGCGTGACTCGCATACGCCCAGGCGCGCGAGGGGCTGCCGGATGGCAAGGAGATCTTGGTGAAGACTTTCCGGGGAAATCCGTGGGCCGTGCTCATGGTCGTCTCGCTCGGGTTCTTCATGACCCTGCTGGACCTGACGATCGTGAACATCGCGATCCCCAACATGATCACGAACCTGCACGCGTCGCTCGATGATGTCCTGTGGGTCATCAATGCGTACGCCCTGGTACTCGCGGTGCTGGTCATCACGGCGGGCCGGCTTGGTGACCTGTTCGGCCCGCGGATCCTGTTCGCCTCGGGCATCACCCTGTTCACGGTGGCTTCGGCCGCGTGCGGCCTGTCGCCGAGCCCCGGCTGGCTGATCGGGTTCCGCGCTGTCCAGGGCCTCGGCGCTGCCATGCTGATGCCGCAGACACTGACGATCATCACGAACACGTTCCCACCGGAACGGCGCGGAGCGGCGTTTGGCGTCTGGGGCGCGGTGGCAGGAGTGGCGACGATCGCCGGGCCAACCCTGGGCGGGCTGCTGGTCACCGCCTTCGACTGGCGGTGGATCTTCTTCGTCAACCTGCCGTTCGGCGTGGCCGCGCTGGTGCTGACTTTTCTCATCATCCCCGACCTCCGGCTCGGCCGGAGGCACCGGATCGACATTCCTGGCGTCCTGCTCGCCAGCGTGGCCCTGCTCGCCATCTGCTACGGCCTGGTCGAAGGGCAGAAGTACAGCTGGGGCACCATCACCTCGTTCATCAGCATCCCGCTCGTGCTCGGTGTCGGAGTCGTGCTGCTCATCGCCTTCCTGGTGCTGCAGCGGCTGACGCAGGACAAGGAGCCACTGGTGCCTTTCGGGTTGTTCCGTGACCGGAACTACACCGTGGTGAACTGGGTGTCTGGAGTGCTTGCCGTCGGCATGATGGGGATCTTCCTGCCGTTCACCATCTACCTGCAGTCCGTCCTCGGCTTCTCTGCCCTGAAGGCGGGCCTCACGCTGGCACCGGCCTCGCTCCTCTCGATGTTCGTCGCGCCCGTGGCCGGGCGGATGACGGACCGGATCGGTGGCAAGTACATCCTGATGACGGGCCTGGCCCTGTTCGCGGCCGGGATGGGCTGGGCCGCCCTGATCGCGACCCCAAGTTCCGCGTGGTATGACTTCCTGCCTGCGCTGATTGTGGGCGGGTTCGGCATGGGCTGCACGTTCGCGCCGCTCGTCACGGTGGCCATGCGCAACATCGATCCGCGGATGGCGGGCGCCGCGTCCGGGGTGCTGAACACGGTCCGCCAGGTCGGCCTGGTGATCGGCACCGCCGCCGTGGGCGCGCTGCTGCAGAACCGGCTCGTGTCGTCCCTCACCAGCCAGGCCACCACGCGGACGGCGGCGCTGCCCGCCCAGGTCCGCGGCCCGTTCATCGCCGCGATCCACAATTCAGCCAGCGGGGGCATCTCGGTCGGGGCGGGCCAGAACGGCGGGGTCAAGCTGCCGGCCGGGCTGCCGGCCCAGATGGTGGCCGAGGTCACTAGGATCGGTCACGCGATCTTCACGTACGGATACGTGGATGCCATGCGCTGGACCATGCTGCTACCGGTCGTCCTGCTTACCGTGGGTTCCCTTAGTTGCCTGGCGATCAGGTCGTACAGGTCGCCGCAGAAGCCCGCGTCGCCCGAGGTGGCAGCCGAGGCACAGACGGCGGCTTGAGCCGCTAGAGCTGCGGCCCGCCAGTACGGCAGCGACCCCGCCAGGGAAAGAACCTGAGCGGGGCCGTGGCCGTAGCGGGCTGGATTGGAAGTGGGCGAGGGATCTGGCGAATCTGTCAGCCGGCCGGCTCGAACAGCGACGGGGCCAGCAGCTCAGGCAGTTCCTCTGGGTCGGGTTCGAACGGGAAGCGGCTGGCGAACGCCGGCTCGAGATCGGACAGCCAGGTGGCGTCCGGGTTGTACCGGGCAAAGAACGGCTTGCCGACCAGGTCGGGGTCCCGCGCTTGGATCATGTGCAGGACGAACACCTTCTCCCCGGCCACCTCGGTGATGCCGTCCACGCACAGCTTGCCGGGGGTGGCCGACATCGAGGGCCCCCTGACCGTCCGGCAGAGGCCCGAGACGCCCCGGTAAGCCTCACGGAAGATCTGGTAACCGGCGGCGAGAGGCACCGCGAAATAATCCTGCGGGCCTGTGTCCCGCTCTACGAACATGTAGTACGGGACCATTCCCATACGCACCTGAGTGCGCCACATGCCCGCCCAGGTGGCGGGATCGTCGTTGATCGACCGGATGAGCGGTGCCTGGGTCCGGATCACCGCGCCTGTGTTCCGGATCCTCCGGACCGCTTCGGCGACCAGCGGCGACTCGAGTTCGCGCGGGTGCGAGAAGTGAGCCATGAAGGCCAGGCCGCGGCCGGACGCCACGACCTTCTCGAACAGCCGCAGCGTGTCGTCGGCGTCAGGGTCGGTGACGAAGCGCTGCGGCCAGTAGGCGAGCGACTTGCTGCCGATCCGCACGGACTCGATGTGGTCAAGCCCCTCGTCCAGCAGCGGCTCGACATACCGGCGCAGCACGTCGGCACCCATGATCATGGGATCTCCGCCAGTGATCAGCACGCTGGTCACCTCGCGGTGCCTGCGGAGGTATTCGGTGATCCTGACGGTGTCAGCGGTGGCCATCTTCAGATCAGGCTCGTCGACGAACTGGGCCCATCGGAAGCAGTACGTGCAGTACGCGTGGCACGTCTGCGCCTGCTTCGGGAACACCAGGACGGTCTCGGGGTACTTGTGCTGAACCCCGGGCAGTGGCTCGTCGCCCAGGTCAGGGATGTTCAGCGCGAGTTGCCCGGCGGGATGCGGGTTCAGCCGGGTGCGCACCTCGTGCGCGGCGGCGGCCACCTCGCCATCGGGTGCGTTCCGGGCCAGCAGGCTGGCGATCCGCTGAACATCGGCCGGAGGCAGCATGTCCGCCTGCGGGAAAACCAGCCGGTAGATCGGGTCGTCCGGAGCCGCATCC
The DNA here is from genome assembly GCA_033854735.1 of Streptosporangiaceae bacterium. Lineage (GTDB taxonomy): Bacteria > Actinomycetota > Actinomycetes > Streptosporangiales > Streptosporangiaceae > JAWWPY01. The sequence goes on from JAWWPY010000147.1 coordinate 21,286, forward strand.
CAGTCGATGAGGTTCTCGACCACGTAGGCGTTGGTCCGGAACGGCAGCACGGTGGCCACCGCCCGGACGGCCAGCCGCTCGCTGGCGTCCAGCCCGGCCTGGGCCACCAGTGCGTCCAGGTGCTTGACCGAGTAGGCACGGAACCGGCGGCCCGTGGCAGGCACCGCAGGCTCACTCTCTAGTCGTATGGCAGTCACGCATCTCCCTCCGGTCGGTCGCGTCCCTGGCGGCATTGCCAGGGACGGAGCAAGTCAGGCCGGCGGCTGGAAGGCGCCCGCCGCGGGTACCCCCTCAGACGCAGCTAGCGGGACGGAAGCCATGGCGTTACCAATACAACAAGGTCACATTGAGGAAACGCTGAAGTAACATCGACGGTTCCCTGAGGTTCTTCCCCGTGACCGAACGTGCTATACCGTGCGCAGATGAGGACATCGAGCGGCCCGGCATCACGCTGTAATTGACGCTCGAGGCAAATCCCCCGCATCGTTGTCACCCGTGCCGCACGCCCCGTTCTCCATGACCCGGCCGCTGCCCTATCACCGGTTATACCGGAAAAATGGGGTCTAATCCGCAGCATACGGACATTAGCATGGCCGCTGTAGCCAGTGCATCAGCGGCCTCCCGCATCTGCGGCCACGCCCTTGGCGCCGCGCCGGCCGCACCTGGACCGCCCATGCAGTGAGAGGCTTGCCGCTATGCGGGTCATGCGTCCACCAACTTCCCTCTGGGTCTGGGCACCTCCCGGCCGTACCCAGCCGGCAGCACCCTGACCGCGCGCCCGGAATCTCCCGTGCCCGACGAGGTCCCCCCCAGTGCTGACGCACAGCGGCCGGTCATCGCGGTCGATGCCATGGGCGGCGACAACGCGCCCGAGGAGATTGTCGCGGGCGCGGTCGCGGCCGCCACGAACCACGGGATTCCGGTGGTTCTGGCCGGCCCGCCCGGCCAGTTGCGTCCTCTGCTGCCAGCCGGCCTGCCCGCGGGACTCATCAGGATCGCCCCCGCCTATGACTCCATCGCGATGGACGAAGGGGCACTGGCCAGCCGGCGGCGGCCACGCTCGAGCGTGGCCGTTGCTTGCCAGTTGGTCCGCCGGGGCCACGCGGGAGCGGTGGTTTCGGCCGGTTCCACCGGCGGCATCGTCGCGACCGCCCGGCTGCGGCTGCGTTCGGTACCCGGCCTGATCCGGCCGGCCCTCATCGTCGTGCTGCCCACCCGGCCGAATCCGACTTTTCTCGTTGACGCGGGGGCCATAGCGGACCCCAAGCCGGAAATGCTGCTCCAGTTCGCCCAGCTTGGCGTGGCCTATGCGCAGATCGCGCACGGCGCCGACGAGCCACGGGTGGGGCTGCTCACCATCGGCGCCGAGCCGGGGAAGGGCAACAGACTGGCCCGCCGCACCCATGAGCTGCTCGCCGCCCCGCCCCCACACGGCGCCCTGCCGATTCGCTTCGCCGGCAACGTCGAAGGTTCTGACCTGCTGGCCGGCACGGTGGACGTGATCGTCACCGACGGCTTCACCGGCAACGTCGCGCTCAAGGCCCTCGAAGGTGCAGCCGCCTTCGCCGCCGGGCAACTGCGTGCCGTCATCGAGAGTTCCCGGACGGCGCGGCTCGGCGCGCTGCTGCAGCGGCGCGGGCTTCGCGAGCTGACCGGGCGGATGGACACGGAGAGCTATGGGGGCGCAGCCCTGCTCGGCCTCGAGGGAACTGTCGTCATCGCGCACGGCTCATCGACCGCCCGGGCCGTCACGTCCGCGTGCCAGCTCGCTTCCGAACTCGCCCGGGGCCAGATCACCGAGAAGATCAGGGAGCGGCTTGGCCCGGGCCGGGGGGCCCACTTCCTGCGCCGGACCTGACGCTTCTGGCCGAGTGCGCTGCTCCGCGAGGCCCGCCCCAGGCCCCCGGGCCGCTGCACCAGGCCTCGGCCGCCTTCGCCGTAGGCCGTCCGCACCGTATAGGTGGCGGCCGCCTGTCTGGCCGGTCGATATATGTGGCGACCGCCTGTCTGGCCGGTCGATAGGCTTGACAGCATGGCCGATCCCCGGGACGTTCTCGCGCAGCGGGTGAAGGACGCGCTCGTCGCGGCGTTCGGCCCGGAGTACGCCGACGCCGACCCGCTCATCCGGCCGTCCCAGTTCGCCGACTTCCAGGCCAACGTGGCCCTGCCGCTGGCCAAGCGGCTCGGCCGGCCCCCGCGCGAGGTTGCCGCGGAGCTCGCCGGCCATCTCGACCTGACCGGCGTGGCCGGGCCGCCCGAAGTGAGTGGCCCCGGGTTCATCAACATCACCCTGCGTGGCGACTGGATCGCCGCCCAGGCCACCGCACAGCTCAACGACCCCAGCCTCGGCGTCCCCGGGGCGGACCCGCCGCAGAAGGTCGTCGTCGATTACTCCGCGCCGAACGTGGCGAAGGAGATGCACGTCGGGCACTTGCGCACCACCGTCGTGGGGGACGCGGTAGTGCGGATCCTCGAGCACCTCGGCCACACCGTGGTCCGCGCCAACCACCTCGGCGACTGGGGCACGCCGTTCGGCATGCTGATCGAGCACCTGCTCGACATCGGCGAGGCCGCCGCGCGGGAGCAGCTGACAGCCGGCGAAATCACGCCGTTCTACCAGGCCGCACGGGTCACATTCGACTCTGACCCGGCCTTCGCCGAGCGCGCACGTCGGCGGGTGGTCGCCCTGCAGGGCGGCGACGCTGAAACGCTCCGGCTGTGGCAGGTACTCGTCGACGATTCCAAGCAGTACTACAACACGATCTACCGACGGCTCGGCGTCACCCTGACCGATGCGGACCTGGCGCCTGAGAGCTTCTACAACCCGATGCTGGC
>JAWWPY010000148.1:0-3356 GCA_033854735.1 Streptosporangiaceae bacterium
CCGGGTCATCGACTCGCTGGCCGTCTACAAGGACGCCGAGGGAGAACTCGAAGTCGAGCACCTCAGCAACCTGTCTGAAGACGAGGCGATCGAGCTCGGGACCAAGATCGGCGCCCTCATCGGCCTCGGCATCGAGGGCGAGGAAGGCATGGAGGCGGGCGCGGTCGCCGGGGCCGAGCAGGTCGAGGCGGACGGCGGCGTGAACGTGTTCACCGAGGAGGAGGGCTGGGACATCCTGGAGGACATCCCGAACGGCTCCGCGGCCGCGCTCATCCTGCTGGAGCACCACTGGGCGGTGCCGCTGCGTGATGCGATCGCCCGGGCCGGCGGCTTCCGCCTCAGTGACGGCTTCATCAGCCCGCTTGACCTGGTGGAGATCGGGCTGGTCTCCGCGGAGGAAGCGAAGGAACTGCACGAGCTGGAGACGTCGGCCGCAGCAGGCTGAGCGTCGCGTCCGGCCAGATACGAGAACCTAGGAGGCCAGAGATGATCGGTTGCCGCAGAGTAGCCCGCCGCACGGGTCGGCGCACCGCCCGGCGCGTGTCCCGCAGGCGTTAGCAGCCCGGCCGGGCGCAGGCTCATCCGCGGCCGCCGGGCCGCGGGACGAGCCACGCTTCGGCGTCGAGAGAGGCCGCCCTGGTTGATTCACCGACGAGGGTGGCCTCGAGCGTGTGCACCGGCCTGTCGTGGTGATAACCATCAGCCGGGTATGCGAACTGAGCCCGCCCGCGACCAGCCCCGCGAAGCCCGCATAGAGTCCCGGCACCGGGTTGACCCCAGCCAGGACGGCCGCCGCCATCCCGTCCGGCACGCTGCTGATCGCGCGCTGGCGACCGTCCCCCGGCTCACCCGCGCGGGGTGGTGGCGGTGTGCCCGGCCCCGCTTAGGGTTCACCCGTGGCGAAAGCAGCGGGCCCGGCGCCGGAAGCGGGCCAGGATGTGCTGCGGGCCGGGAGCCCGCTGAGAACGCCGAGGGCGGCCGCGGTCGCCGGGATCGTGTTCTCCGTGCTCCTGATCTCGGCGCTCGTGCTGCTCAAGCTCTCGGTGCCCGCTCATCCCGGGGTCCCCGGCACCTGGCTCACCGATTCGGGCCGGCGGACGGCGGTGGCGGCCGCGCTCAACCTGGTCCCGTTCGCCGGGATCGCGTTCCTGTGGTTCCTCGGGGTGCTCCGGGACCGGATCGGCGACCGCGAGGACCGTTTCTTCGCGACCGTGTTCCTGGGCAGCGGGCTCTTGTTCGTGGGCATGATGTTCGTGGCCGCGGCGATCGGCGGCGGGCTCATCGCGTCCGCCTCGTCCGGGCCTCCGGGCGCGGGCACGCTGGCGCTGGGCCGCAACGTCACGTCGCTCCTGCTGAATGTCTACGCGATGCGGATGGCGGCCGTGTTCACGCTGACCGCCGTGACCATCGCGCGCCGCACCGCGATCGTGTCCCGGTGGCTCACCGTGGCCGGGCTGGTCACCGCGGTGGTGCTCCTGGTCGGCGTCGGCATCTCCGCCTGGGTGGAGCTGCTGTTCCCGGCGTGGATTCTGGCCCTGAGCGTGGATGTCCTGGCCGCGGGCCGGAAAGCCGAACGCCTGCCTTAGCGGACCGGCACCGCTGCGGCCCCGTGGCAGCGTTTCCACTTGCGGCCGCCGCCGCAGGGGCAGGGGTCATTGCGGCCGCGCCGGGAGTCCTGTTTCGCGTAGGCCGCCATCAGCTCTGAGGGTGCCTGGTCCGCGCGGAGCAGCTGGGTCATGGCTTCCATCGGCTGGCGGACGTGGTGGAAGAAGTCCTGGTAGCCGGGGCACAGGTAGTGCTGGCCGGGCTCGCCGTAGGGAGAGGTGGCGAACCGGTCCTTGGGGCAGCCTCCCTGGCAGGCGAACCGGACGTCGCAGTCCAGGCAGTACCGGGTCAGGGTGTCGTGCTTGTCCTGCCCGAACTTGCTCTGCTGGGGTGAGGCCACCAGCTCCAGCATGGTCCGGTCCGCGATGTTCCCGAGCAGGTAGCCGGGCTCCACGTAGTGGTCGCAGGAGTACAGGTCGCCGGTGTGCTCGAGGGCCAGCTGCTGCCCGCAGGTCTCGGCGTGCACGCACATCCCGCCGGGCTCGCCGTAGAAGCTGGCCAGCGTGCTGTCGAACATCTGCACGTAGACGGTGCCGATGTCGTGGCGGACCCACTCCTCGAACACGTCGATGAGGAACCGGCCGTACTGGCCGGGCCCGATCGAGCGGTGCGTGACCAGGGTCCCGTCCTGGGTGTAGAGCGGGCGGCCCCGGACCCCGCCGCCCCAGCCGGCGTCGGCGATCGGCAGGGTCTGCTCGGTCGCCCGCTCGATGATGGGGATGTACTGGATGAACGTGGCGCCCAGTTCGTCGCGCAGGAATGTGTACACCGACCGGCCGTGGTCGCTGTTGACCGCATGCACCGTGGTGAGCACGTTCCAGTCGACGCCGTGGCGGCGGAGCACGTCCAGGCCGCGCATCACCCGGTCGAAGGTGGGCTTGCCGCCCTTGTCGACCCGGTACGCGTCGTGCATCTCCCGCGGGCCGTCGATCGAGATGCCGACCAGGAAGTCGTGCTGCTTCAGGAACGTGCCCCACTCGTCGTCCAGCAGGGTGCCGTTCGTCTGGATCGTGTTGAGGATCCGCTGGCCAGGCCGTGCGTACTTGTGCTCCAGCTCGGCAGACCGGCGGAAAAAGTCCAGGCCCATCAGGGTCGGCTCACCGCCCTGCCAGGCCACGACCACCTCCGGCACCCGGGCGTGCGCCTCCATGAGCTGGCGGATATAGGTCTCCTGCAGCTCGGCGGCCATCCGGAACTTACTGCCCGGGTACAGCATCTCCTTGGACAGGAAGAAGCAGTACTCGCAGTCCAGGTTGCACACCGCACCGGTGGGCTTGGCCATCACATGGAAGGCCAGCGGAGCGCCCGGCACGGTCAGCAGGTGCGGGCGCTCCGTGCCCGTCTGGGTGGGAGCGGCCTGATCGGTGATCGCGGTCTCCCTACTCGCGCGCCAGCATGGCCTGGGCCTCGCGCTCGAGGTCGACATACGGCTCGCCACTGACGTCGATCGCGACCCGCCTGATAGTGCCGCCGGTGAATACGTGCGGGTGCTCGCCCGGGTAGTCGCTGGTGACCGACTCGCCGCTGTCCCGGCCCACGCACAAGCCCTCACCCGCGATCATGAACATCCCGGGCTGGGTCTTGATCCGGCCTTCACCGACCTTCTTGTCCCCGTGATAGAGGGACAGGATGCCGGTGGACACATGCGGCGGGTCCTCCCCGTCCTTGTCGAACGAGGCGGACAGGATCAGGTTCTCCCCGGTCGGGACGTCCTGGGTGCCGACGATCGCCTGTTCCACCATGCCGACGAA
>JAWWPY010000149.1:0-4846 GCA_033854735.1 Streptosporangiaceae bacterium
GCCGGCGGGCACCCGCACGCGCTGCGCCACACCTTCGGCACCGTCCTGGCCGAGGCCGGGGTCGACCTGGCGGTGATGCAGGCACTACTGGGCCACGCCCACGTCGACACCACCGCCCGCTACATCAACTCTCGGGAATTGCATCAGGCGGGCGAGAATCTGCAGGTCGCCTGCTGAGAGCGGTGCGGCAATGCCGGTGTTGAGCGGCTGCGACACGCCGCGTGACCTGCATCGGTTGCCGAGCGATCCCGTTAGGTGCATGATCCCTGCTCCAAACGGTCCCTGTGATCTTGGTTTGGAGGCCTGGTGGGACGGGGTGATCTGGCTGGCGCGGCGCACCTGGAGCTCGTCTCGGGTGTGCTGCAGCTGCGGCCGGAGGACGCCATGGTGGAGGCGATGCTGCGCGGCTGGCGGGCCCAGCAGACGGCGCGGGGGCTGCAGGAGACCACGATGGTGCCGCGGGAGCGGCTGGTGCGCCAGTTCATCGCGTTCACCAACGAGTACCCGTGGAACTGGGGACCGGCGCATGTGGACGAGTGGACGCAGTCGCTGACCAGCGAGAAGCGCCTGACCCCGGCGACGATCCGCGGCTATCAGACGGATCTTCGCCTGTTCAGCGAGTACCTGTGCGATGCCCGCTATGGCTGGGCGGCCGCATGTGAAGAGGAGTTCGGGCCGGGGACGCATCCGGTGCCGATCTGCCACGAGTGGAACACCATCGCCCACCTGAACGAGTACGAGGGCGATCCGGAGGCCCGGCCATTCACGCGGGAGGAACTGCAGCGGTTCCTCGACTACGCCGACGACCAGGTCGACCGTGCGGTGCGGGTGAAGCGCAAGGGCGCGCTGGCCGCGTACCGGGACGCCACGTTGTTCAAGGTCGCCTATGCATGGGGACTGCGCCGCACCGAGACGTCCAAGCTGGACATCGTCGATTGGGGACGGAACCCTGCGGCGCCGGAGTTCGGCCGGTACGGGATGCTGCACGTCCGCTACGGCAAGGCGGTACGCGGGCAGCCGCCGCGGCGACGGAACGTGCCCTCGGTGATGGGCTGGGCGGTCGAAGCGGTGGCCGACTACGTGGACAACATCCGCCCCCGGTTCGGCTGCGACGAGCACCCGGCGATGTGGGTCACCGAACGCGGCGGGCGGGTCAAACCGTCGGAGATCAACGCCCGGTTCGTCGCCTACCGCGACGCGCTCGGCCTGCCGCGAACGCTCTCGCCCCACTCGCTGAGGCACTCGTGGGTGACCCACCTTACCGAGAACGGTGTCGACCGTCGGTTCATCCAGGAAGCCGTTGGGCATCGGTGCGATACGTCGACGGCGATCTACACCCACGTGTCCGGTGACTTCATGAACACCGCGCTGCGCAGAGCGTTGACCCCGGCGTTCGACACCCCGGATCTGGGTCGGAAGGAGTCGTGAATGGCCCGCAAACTTGACTACCAGTGGCGGCTGCGGCACGTCATGGCCGAGAAGGGCATGTTCGCCACCACCGACCTGATCGAACCGCTGGCCCAGCGCGGTATCCATCTGTCGTCCAGCCAGGTCTACCGGCTGGTCGCCGAACGGCCCGAACGGTTGAGCCTGAAGGTGCTGATGGCACTGCTGGACATCCTCGACTGCACCATGGATGGGCTGATCGAACCGATCGCCGGGGCCACCCCGATCCGCACATCCAAGGCCGCCGGCGGAGGCGAGGCCGGGGTCGGCGGCCTTCGCCCGAAACGCGCCCGAATCACCCCCCTCGATCGGTAAGCCATGCCCGCTCCGATGGCGCCGGAGGTGATCGCCGACCCGATCGGTGTCATCGTCGAGCTCGTCGCCACGCGGGAGCCCGCGCTGGACCGCGCGACCATCGAGACCACGGTGACCAGCGTTGCGGGAGGACGAGCCAAACGCCGCGGACTGGCCCAAGCCCTGCACGACCGGCCAGCGCTGCTGGTCGACGGTCGCTCGCCAGCACCCCGAGGGATCGCGGACCTGCTCATCGCGCTGGGCGAGGCCGGTGCGACGACGATTTCGCCGCCGGTCTGCGCTGAATGCGGCAAACCCCTGCGCACCCTGCAACGCCGCGGCCAAGACTGGTACTGCAGCGTCTGCGGCCCGCAATCGAAGCGATGCGCCTCCTGCGGACAGGAACGCAAGGTCGCCACCGTCGATCGGCGAGGGCAACCACGCTGCGGCCAGTGCCCCGATGACGAGGACCGGGACCCGGCGGTGATCCTCACCGAGGTGATTACCAAGCTCGACCCATCGTTGTCGACGGACACCGTCGCCACAGTGACTCGTGGCTTGCTCTCCCGGCCGTCCAAGCTGCGGCGACTGGCCTGGATCATCGAGGACACCCCGAACCTGCTCACCGGTGACGGTGCGCAGGCCTCCGCACCGAGTGTGCTGCGGCTGATCGACCGTCTCTGCGATGCCGGGGCGCAGGCAATCGTGCGGCCAGCCTGCCCCCGCTGTGACCGGGCGATCCCCTTGCACCGCCGGATCGACGGGCAATGGCTCTGCCGCAACTGCGTGGCCAAGTCCCGCGCCCAACCCTGCTCCCGCTGCGGCGCCGTCCGCGAAGCGGCCACGCGCGACGAGCACGGCCAACCGCTGTGTCCGAACTGCTTGATCACCGATCCCGCCAACCACGAGACCTGCCTCGACTGCGGCCGCCGTCGTCCCGTCAGCCTGCGCACCGCCGACGGGCCGCTCTGCGGCAGCTGTGTGCCGTGGAGGGCCCTGACCTGCAATATCTGCGGCAAGCAAGCACCGTGTGTGGTCTCGCAGACAACCGGCAAACCGTGGTGCCAGGCCTGCAAGCAGCGGTGGATCCGCTGCAGCGGCTGCGGCGAAGACGCACCCATCCGCGGCGGCACCCTCGACAAACCGCTCTGCGCCACCTGCACCCGCCCCGACACCGGTTTCTGGCGCAGCTGCCCGAACTGCGGTCAACCAGGCCGCATCCACGCCGGTCGATGCGCCCGTTGCGCCATGCAGCAACGGCTGCGCGAGCTGCTCAGCAACGACGACGGCGAGATCCGCCCCGAGTTGCGAGGCCTCCACGAGGTCCTCGCCGAGGCGAAGCGGCACCGCACGGTTGCTGCGTGGCTCGACAGGAGCGCCGCCCCGGCGATCCTGCGGGACCTGGCCGGACGACCGCTCACCCACGCGTCCCTTGATGAGCTGCCCGCCGGAAAGACGGTCGAGCACCTGCGCAGCATCCTCGTCGCCACCGAAACGCTGCCGCCGCGCGATGAGCAGATGGCCCGGCTCGAGCGGTGGATCACCGGCGTCGTCGCCGGCCGCCGTGACGCCGACGAGCAGCAGATGCTGCACCGCTACGCCATCTGGCATGTCGTGCGGCGGTTGCGGGGCCGCCTCAACGGCGCTGACACCACACACGAACAGGTCGTTGCCGCGCAACGGGTCATCAGGGCGGCCATCGACCTGCTCGACTGGCTCACCGATCACGAGCTGACGTTGGCCACGGCGCGGCAAGGCGATCTGGATACCTGGCTGACCAGTGCAAAACGCAGCTACCGCACCGATGCCGGGAACTTCGTGCGCTGGGCCAAGAAGCAGAAGCTGACCCGACTCGACTTCCCAGCCACCAGGTGGAGCGGCCCATCCGGTGTCATCGACACCGAAACCCGCTGGGAGCAGGCCCGCTGGCTGCTGCACGACGACACCGTCAAACCCGAGGACCGCGTCGCCGGGCTGCTCGTGCTGCTCTACGCCCAATGGCCGGCCGCTCTCAGCCGCCTGACCGTCGACCACGTCGAACAACACGACAACCAAGTACGGCTCCGGCTGGGACGCGAACCGATCGAGCTGCCCGAACCGCTCGCCGGTCTCCTCCTCCAGGTCGTCGCCGGCCGCCGCGGCAAGGCCGTCGTCGGCGACCAAGGCACCTCGCACTGGCTGTTCCCCGGCGGACAGCCTGGCCGTCCCATCAGCGCGTTCGGGCTCGCCGAACGGCTCCGCAAGCTCGGCATTCGATCCGGGCAGTCTCGCTCGACGGCACTGTTCCACCTTGCCACCCAACTGCCCGCCGCCATCCTCGCCCGCCTGCTCGGCATCCACATCACCGTCGCCGTCGCCTGGCAACGCGCCAGCAGCGGCGACTGGACGGGATACGCCGCCGAAATAAGCCGCCGGATGGACCGCTGAAGGTAGGTATTCGGAGAGTTCTGATATCTGACGTCGCCAGAGCGCGTCGGGGAGGATCGCCGCCGCGACGCCGTCGACAAGGTCACGGCGCTGAGCTTCGACCGACACGGCAACCGGATCTGGCGCGATGCCCACGCGCTGCTGGAGTCCGAGCACGCCCGCTACGCGGTCGCACAGGTCGCCGTCCCCTACGGCACCTGCACCGAACCCTCCAACGTGCGAGCAGGTGGTGGCGCCTGCCCGGTCCGGTTCCGCTGCGCGGGCTGCGACCACTTCCGCACCGATGTCTCGTTCCTGCCCGACCTCACCGGCTACCTCGATGACCTACTGCGCACCCGGGAACGCCTCGCCGCCACCATCGACGGCGTCGACGAGTGGGCCCGCGCCGATGCCACCCCGACCGAGCAGGAGATCACCCGGATCCGGCGCCTGATCAACCAGATCAAGGGCGACATCACCAAACTCGACGAGGCCGAGCGCGCCCGCGTCGAAGACGCGGTCGCGGTGATCCGCCGGCACCGGGCCGTGTCCCTGGACATGCCGACCACCCGCACCCGTCTGCCCACCCCCGGTCTGCCCACGCACGGCCTGACCGCCTCCGAGCGAGAGGAGGCGCTGGCATGACCACCGGGTCCCCGGCGGCGACCGGTCGGAGCGCGGCGATGCGCCACGGCCGGCA
>JAWWPY010000150.1:0-3085 GCA_033854735.1 Streptosporangiaceae bacterium
CATGGCGTGCCGATCGGCGCCAGCGGCCAGCCGCCGCAGGAGTGCTTCGCCGACGCCACCAAGGAAAGCTGGCGGGTCAGCTACCAGTCGTTCTGGAACCAGAGCATGCTCCTGGCGGCCACGGCGCGCAGCCAGGCTGCGGCCGCGCTCGCACAGCTGGGCACGGCCGCCACGGAGGGCGGCGAGGACGCGGGCCTGGGCAAGGGCGACTACACCGCGCTGTTCGACACGCTGGCCGGGTTCTTCGGTGCGCAGACCCGGTACCGCGCCTACGTCGAAGGCAAGCTCCCGGGGCTGAAGAAATCGATCGGCAAGGCGCTCACCGACGCGCGCGAGGAGGCCCGGCAGGCCGACGGCCGGTTCGGCCCGTGGAGTGACGAGGGCAAGCAGAACTTCGGCGACGCGAAGAGCACGTTGTCCTCGATCCAGGACGATCTGGCCGCGGCCGAGAAGACCGAGAACCCGTTCACCAAGGCCTGGGGCTTCAGCCCGAGCGACATCAGCAGCGTCGGCACCAAGCTGGAGGGACTGGACGGAACGGGCGGCGGCCTCGCGCGCTTCGCCGGTGACATCCCGTTCGTGGACATCGCCGCGGCGGGGGCCAGTACCTACTTTGGCGCCCAGAACGACATGGCCGCGGGCGTGCCGGCGTACGTCGCCTACCCGAGCGAGGCCGGCGGTAACGTCGCCGCCATCGCCGCCGGCGGGTGGGTCGGCGGGCTGGCCGCCGGCGGGGCCGCGGCGGGCCTCGGCGCGCTGGGGGTGAGCGGCGTGGGCCTCACCCTGGCGGCCGGCGGGGCCGGCGTGCTGGCCGGCGGCGTCGTGGCCTACGGCGTCGGCGACTTCGCCCACAACCTGATCCAGGAAAACTGGGGCGCGGACATCTCCAAGCACGGTGTTATCTTGGGCATCGGCGACGGGATCGGGGACAGCGCCGTGAAGACCGGCCAGGACTTCGTGAAGGTGGGTTCCGGCATCGCGCACGGGGTGGAGCACGCGTGGGACAGCATCTTTTAATGACGCGGTTGGTCCCGCCGCCCGGGACCCAACGGTGAGCGCGGACCCCGCCGGGCTGCCGCCCCGGCACGCACTCCCCCGGGACGTGACGGTCCCGGTCCTCCCCGGCCTGGGCCTGACCTGGTATGACCGCCAGGGCGCGGGCTACTGGGGGCGCCGGGCCGCCCTGTCGATCCTGTGGCTGTTCCTCACCGCCCTGGTCACCCTGATCGTCGTGGCCATCCTGATCGCCCTCTCGCACCGCTCCACGGCCGGCTTTACCGTGCTGCTAGTGCTCGAGATCGTGTATTCGCTGGGCGTCCTGGCCTTCTTCGCCGTCGCGACCGCGCGGGGCTGGAACGACCCGCACCCGAGCACGATCCGGCCCGGGAACGTCCTGGGCCAGATCTTCCTGATCCTCAGCTCGCTGACCATAGGCCTGTACCTGGCCCTGCTGGTGACCTCACTGCTGCCGGAAACCCCGGCCGAGCGGCATGCGCGGCTGCAGGTGGCCGAGGAATTGCGCGGCCGCGGCCACGCCGTCTCGTGATGCCCTCGATCCTGATGGCACCGTCCGGCCGCACGGCCAAGCGGCTCGCCGCCGGCCCCACGCTGCTGCTGGCCGCCGAGGTCAGCGACGAGATCGCGGACGCGCTGGTGGCCTACGATCCCGCGCTGCGCGTGCGCAGCGACCGCTTCGCGTTCGGCAACGGCGTGCTGCTGCACGGGCCGGTCGACGTCACCGCGGAACTGGCCACGAAGGCGGGACTGCCCGCCAGCGCGGCCTCGGCGTATTACGCGGACATCGTCGAAACCGGCACCCGCGGTTCCCGCCCGGACCACGCCAAGTGGCAGGACGCTGAGCGGCTCGTCCGCGGCCTGGCCGCCCGGCTGGGCGGTGCCGTGCACAGCCAGCGGCCGGCCATGAACCTCAACCTGTCCGCCTCGGTGTACACCGCCCAGCCACTGCCCGCCGAGCAGGTCATCAGCGTCCTGCAGCCCTACACGGACGATGCGCTGTTCGTGGACGAGGATCAGGACGTGCCGGGGGCCTACTTCCTCGTCTCCGAGCAGGAACCCCGGTTCCTCACCGTCTTCTGGCCGCCGCGGCTGTCCCGTTCGGCTCTGGAGCCGCCACCGCTGGCTCTGGCCGGCCTGCGCGATCAGGAGCCGGCCCGGTGGGAACTGCGGAGCAAGTTCCCGGCCGCCACGGCCGACCGGGCCATCCGGCTCACCGTCGGGGAGGCGGCGCTGGCCCTGGCCCGCCGGGTGGATGGGGTCGTGATCGACCTGTACGGCTTTCCCGTCTCCCGCCCCGAGGACCTGCTCCCCCGCTGAGGCACCGGCACCGGCTGCGGCCACCGGTCGCATGCCGACACCACCCGGCGCCGACCCATCCGAGTCGTTATGGCAGCGAGACATGCGCGGAATCAAGGGCAAGATTGGCCGGTATACGATCTTTCCGGCTTGCCCGCATCGATGGAAGGTCGTACATGCTCCGGACCCTGGCCACCGTTCTTGCGTCGAGCGCCGCGCTGGCGGCATTCGCCCTCCCCGCGGTCGCTACCTCCGCACAGTTCACCCTCATCGAGGGCTTTGCGAGTTCGGTGGACACGGTGGCCTACCAGCAGCCGGTCACCTTTACCGGTGAGCTTGCCGAGGGCTCAGCCAAGACCCCGGTACCGGATGAGCCGGTTCAGATCGAGATCCAGCCGCCCGGCCAGAGTGGATTCGTGACCGTGGCGACCGGCACGACCGGATCCGCCGGGCAGTTCTCGGTCACCACGACACTACCCAGCGGCGGATCCGTCAGGGCGGCGTTCGCCGGTGACACCGATCTGGCGCCCTCCGTCAGTAACCCGGCGTTCGGCAGCATCCTGAGAGCCACCCACGTGCCCAGCAGGCTGGTGCTGGACCCGGTCCCTAGCTCCGTCCCGGCCGGGACACCGGTCACCTTCTCCGGCACGATGCAGGTGGAGGTCAACGGGACCTGGCAGCCGTTCCAGGGTGCTCCGCTTACTCTCACCATGGAGCCGTACACATCCACCCAGCCCAACGCCACGTACCCGGCGACGACTGGTCCCGACGG
>JAWWPY010000151.1:0-19977 GCA_033854735.1 Streptosporangiaceae bacterium
GGCCCCGCCTCCTGGCCCCCCAGTCGCAGTCTCGCAAGCCCTCCCCTTCGCAAGATGCGATTTGTAGGCTAGCTCTCATAAGTCGCAGTAAGTTCGCACACGATAGGGCGTGCCGTGAGCGAGACCCAGTTTGCCGCCGGCCGGCAGGCCGCCGCGAAGTACCTGCATGAATTACTGCTTCGCCAGGGCCGCTACCGGCCCCAGTGGGAGCGGTTCGCCGAGCGGGTGAGGTCAGGCCGGGTCAACCACCTGGCCGTGGCCGAGGTGCTCGCACGGCACCTCTGGAACGCCCCGCGCACATCGGGGGACGCTGACGTGCTGCCGCGCCAGCTGAAGGACACCGTCGGCCGGGCGCTCTCCGGCGACCTGCTCAGCCGGGCCACGCTGGCGCTCTTCATCGAGGCGTTCGGCCTCTCCGCGCAGGAGGAAGACCGCCTGTGGCGGCTGTGGGGCGGGTCGGGCCGGATCAGCGTGCTGTCCGGGCCACGCGCGATGGCCCCCAGTCAGGAGGCGGAGGTGGCGGCCGCCCTGGGCCCGCGCCGGCATCAGACGCTCTCACTGCACGACCATCACGAGGTCGGCCTGGACGGCTTGCCGGCCCGCACGCGCACCCTGCAGGTCATCGAGTCCATCGTCGACAGACTTGACCGCATCCCCTACATCTACGACACGAACGCGCTCACCCTGGAGGTGGGGCAGGGATGCAGGGATCTGTCCGGCCCGCTCTATCGGATCAGGGAGGGTCTCTACGGCACAGACATCTCGCTGGCCCGATCGCTCGCCGCCGGTGAGACCCTCACGCTCGAATACTGGACCACCTACCACTACCACGGGCGGCCGGAGACGGCTCAGGAGTGCCAGTACCGCCGGGCCGTCATGCGCCGCCTGGAGAACTTCGACATGCGCGTGGAGTTTCATCCGGGCCGGGTGCCGGCGGCGGTCTGGTGGGCCACCTGGGACGGGATGGAGGGCGGCATCAACGAGCAGGAGGAAGCCGTCCTGGACGGCCAGCACTCGGTGCACAGGTACCTGAGGTCCGTCGAACGAGCGGTGGTCGGTTTCCACTGGTCGTGGACGGTGACTGACACGGGCCGCGCGGGCCCGGACCTCGATTAGGCTCATTCCGTGTCTGATGCGGAAAAGGCAGTGATCGCCTGCGGTGAGTCAGCCCGGGACGGGGCACCGAGCCTGGCCCTGGCGCCTGACGGGGACGTGGACAGTGCCCTGCGGGCGATGGCGGGGCTGCTCACTGAGCAGGCCACCGAGATCCTCGCCGCCAACGCCGCTGACGTGGCCCACGCCGAGGCCGACGGGCTGGGCCCGGGGCTGATCGACCGGCTGCGGCTCGACGAGACCCGGATCGCCGACATGGCCCGGCAGATCGGGCTGCTCGCCGACGCGGAGTTCCCGCCGGAGACCACCCCTCTGGGTGACCTTCCCGGGGGCTTGCGGCTAGCCGAGCGCAGACTGCCGGTGGGGGTGGTGGGCGCGAACTTCGAGGCCCGGCCGAATGTCACCATCGACGTGGCATCACAGCTGCTGAAGTCCCGCAACGCGGGGGTGCTGCGCACCGGCGGAGCCGCGCTGCGGTCCGCCGCGGCGCTCCTCGACCATGTCATCTCCCCCGCGATCGCCGGGGCCGGTCTCGATCCCGGCGCCCTGCAACTGGTCCGCACCGCCGACCGGCAGGGAGCGCTCGAACTGGTCCGCCAGCCCCGGCTGATCCCCCTGGTCATCCTGCGCGGCAGCGGGCAGACCACCCGCACCCTGGCCGCCGAGGCCGCCCGGCACGGGGTGCGCACGCTCGCGCACGCGGACGGCGGCGGGGTGCTCTACGTGGACCACGCGGCCGACCCCGTCATGGTGACGCGGATCGTCACGGCGAGCCTGGACCGGCTGGGTGTCTGCAACCGGCTGAACCTGCTGCTCATCCATTCCGGCGTCTGGCCGGAGATGCTGCCGGTGGTGCGCGACGCGCTCCGCCGGCTGGGTGTCGCCGCCTCGCTCCCGCCGCACGACCACCCGCTGGGCCACGAGTGGGCGCTGGACGCCGGGCACGAGGCCACCGTGACCATAGCCGAGGCCGACGGCCCGGCCGAGGCGGCCGAGGTGGCCAACGCGCACACATCCGGGCTCGCCGCGACCATCGTCACGGCCGACCCTGGCGCCGCGCGCGAGTTCCTCGCCGCCTACCGCGGGACCGGGGCCTTCTGGAACGTGAGCACCCGGCTGCTCGACGGGTTCAAACTGCGCGGGGTCCCGGAAACGGGGATCAACGTCGACCACGTGCCGGGCCCGCGCGGGCCCGTCACCTTCCACGACCTGTGCCTGCGCCAGTACGTGGTCACACCCGCCTGAAAAACCACACCCACTTACCCAACGAAGCCCGGCCGCGGCTGTCCCGGCCCTGCTGCGGGCCGGGACAGCCACCGGGACGGGTCCGTTGCTGCTTCAGGTAGTAGGGCCGCTCCGACGGGCCAGGGTGTCAATCGTCACGGCGGCCAGGAGCACGAGCGCGGTGACAATGTCCGTCGCGGCCGCGCTCATCCCGATCAGGCCGAGGCCGTTGTCGATCGCGGCGACGACCAGCCCGCCCAGCAGCGCGTGCAGCATCCTGCCCCGGCCGCCGAAGAGGTTGGTGCCGCCGATGACCGCGGCGGCCACCGCGAAGAGCACGTACTGGCCGCCGTTCAGGTTGGTGCCCATCGAGTTGAGCTGCGAGGCGAGGATGATGCCGCCGATTCCCGCGGTCAGGCCGCAGAGCGTGAAGGCCAGCGTCCGGATCATGATGAGGTTGACGCCAGCTCTCCTGGCCGCCTCAGCATTGCCCCCGATCGCGTAGATATAGCGCCCGAACCGGGTCCGGCCGGTCAGCATGGTCCACAGCACCACGATGCCGAGCACGATCGGGACGACCCAGGGAACGCCGCGGAGCGCGGTAAATCCAACGCCGCGGTCGGTATTGCCGACGAGGACCACGACGACCCCGGCGACGGCCATCACGCCGACCTTCAGCAGGGTGACCCCGAGCGGGGGAGCCACCAGGCCGCTGGCCAGCCTCCGGCGGTCGCGCAGGACCATGAACGAGCCGGCCAGGCCGACCAGGACCACCATGACGATCCAGCCCGCCACCGGGCTGAGATTACCGGCGGTGAAGTCGTAGATGACGTTGCTCGGGTTGCCGATCGAACCGCCCGCGCCATGCCCGGTCCGGGAGACCACGATGATCATGAGCCCCTCGAGGCCGAGCAGCCCGCCCAGGGTGACCACGAAGGACGGGAGTCCAAGCCGCGTGATCAGGCTGCCCTGCAGGAAGCCGATGAAAGCGGTGGTGGCGAGCCCGATGATGATGGCCACCCACCAGGGCAGCGTGTAGGCCGCCCAGAGAGTGACCACCGCACCCATGCCCGCGTTGTAGCCCACGGACAGGTCAATCTCGCCGAGCAGCAGGACGAACACCTCGGCCATGCCGAGCAGGACGAACGTGGCGGCCAGGATCATCAGGTTGACCAGGTTGCCCGCGGACAGGAACAGCGAGTTCCGGACCTGGAAGAACACGACGATCGCGATCAGGCCCAAGATGACAGGCAGCGCACCGCTTTCGCCGCTCCTGACCCGCTTGATCCAGATGCGCGCGTAGTCGCCCACCGATCCGGCCAGCAGTTCGGGCGCCCCGCCCGCCGCCGCCTCGTCGGCTTCCGTCGCGCCGGTCGCAAGCTGGTCGGCCACGACAACGGTGTCTGCCGGGCCCCGCTCGTGGCCGCGCTCTGTCGGTGACGTCATTTTTCAGGCCTCCGTGCCGCTGCCGAGTGACGACGCGGGCTCGCTTCCGTTGCCGTTACCGCCCACGCGAGCGGATGCGCCCGTGGTCATGAGTTCCACGACGGACTGGGTATCGAAATCCGACGCGGGGCCGGCCGCAGCGAGGCCGCCCAGGTAGAGCACGGCTATCCGGTCCGCGACCTGGAACACCTCGTTGAGGTTGTGCGAGATCACGACGACCCCGTGGCCGCGGTTCTTCAGCCGCCCGATGAGGTCCAGGACAAGCTCGGTCTGCGAGACGCCGAGCGCGGCCGTCGGCTCGTCCATGATGACGAGCCTGGCATCCTGCATCACGGCCTTGGCCACGGCGACCGACTGGCGCTGGCCGCCGGACAGGGAGCCGACGAGCTGGCGGATCGAGCGCACCGTCGTCACCCTCAGGTCGACCAGCGTCTGCTTGGCGGTGATCTCCATGCTGACCTCGTCGAGCAGCCCGGCCCGCACGACCTCGTGGCCGAGCATCATGTTCTGCACGATGTCCAGGTTGTCGCACAGCGCCAGGTCCTGGTAGACGGTCGCGATGCCCAGGGCGGTCGCGTCCTTGGGGCCGTGCAGATGGACGGGCTTGCCGTTCCACAGCAGTTCGCCGCTGGTCGGCTCCCAGATTCCCGAGATCGTCTTGATGAGCGTCGATTTGCCTGCGCCGTTGTCACCGACCAGCGCGGTCACCTGGCCCTCGGGGATGTCGAGGTTGATATCGGCCAGGGCATGCACCGGCCCGAAGCTCTTTCCGATCCCGCGCAGGCGCAGCAGTGGCGCGCCGTCACGGTCGGCCGGGGCGGCGCCGGATGGCGCCCGGCCCGCTGATGCGGGCCGGGCGCCATCGTCACCGCTTGCTGTCACCACTGGGCGGGCCCAGCGATGGATCGAGCAGTCATGATCACCCCGAGATCCCTGCGGCCGTGCAGGCTGCCTTGTACGCGGCCGTGCAGAGCTGTGCGGTCGGCACGAACTTGTCCGCGATAACGGTTGTGTTCATATTCGACGGCGTGACCCATTGCGGCGTCAAGAGCACCGACGGGACCTGCGAGTGCTCGGTCGAGTCGGCCGTGCTCCCGTTGACCAGCCCCGACGGGGGAGTGGCGCCGGCCCGGAGGTACATCGCGAGCGCGGCCGCGGCCTGTGCCTCAAGGTAGATCGGCTTGTAGGCGGTACCGCACTGGTAGCCGGAGAGGATGTTCTGCAGCCCGATCAGGGTTGCGTCCTGCCCGGTCACCGGGAAGGTCTTGGCCTTGACGCCCAGGGTCTGCAGGTAGTGGATGATCGGGGCGGCGTTCTCGTCGTTGGGGGTCAGCACAGAGTTGATGGTCTTGTGCGCAGTGAACTGCCCCTGGAACTCGGTTTCCGCGGTGGGCGGGTCCCAGGTTCCGGCCGCGGTGCCGACCTTGGTCCATGTGCCCGCGCTGAAGAGCGGGTTCAGGACGCCGTTGTAGCCCTGGCCGAACAGGGTGGCGTTGTTGTCCGTCGGCGCGCCGTACATGACGAGCACGTTGGGCTTGGCCACCTTCCACGCGGTCACGCAGCTGACCAGGCCCTGGCCGATCAGCTTGCCGACCTGCACGTTGTCGAAGCTGACGTAGTACTTGCGGCTGCCGCCCAGGGTCAGCCGGTCGTAGTCGATGACGGCGGCGCCGTGGGCCTTGGCGTATTTCTCGATGGACGTGCCGACACCGGCGTCGAGCGGGTCCACGATGAGGACACTCGCGCCCTTGGTGATGTCAGCCTGGGCGTCGCTCAGTTCGGTCGCGTCACTGCCCTGCGCGTTCTGCACGGTGAACTGTGACGACGTGAGGCCGGCGGTTTGCAGGGCCTTTGTCAGGTATGGCGCGTCAAATTCGGTGTAGCGCGCCGATGTGACGGTATCGGGCAGGATTACGCCGACGCTGCCCTTGCCCCGTGAGGCCAGCGGCTTCAGGGTGGCCATCGCTGAGAAGTCGTTCGTGAACGACGTGGCGGATACCGTCGGCACGGTCGCTGAACTGCCGGAACTGCTGGCACTGCTGGAAGGAGAGCCGCTGCTGCTGCAGGCGGCCAAAAGCAGGGCCGCCCCCCCGGCCACGGCCGTCAGGCCGGCTCTCTTGGTTGCTGAATACAAACAAACCACCTCGCTCTTGGGTGAGATGCGTCAGGACGCTCCCAATGACAGGCTGCATGATGGTCACTGCGGCCAGACACCTATCTGGGAGAACACTAAGCCGACAGGAATAAACGGAGCCGTTAACATCCACGTAACCATGTGAAAAAAACGTAAACAACTCGCTTAGATCTGCCTCCTCACCTCGCGATAAGGGCGTTAACGTCTCATTCCGGTCTCATTAAGGTCTCATTCCGCCGCGATCCGATAACCAGCCCGGGGCTGGGTCAGGATGAGCGGGGCGCCATGATCCGACTCTAGCTTGGCCCGCAGCCGCCGGATGTAAACGCGCACGTACTCGGTCTCCGTCTCATAACCGCGGCCCCAGACCCGCCGGAGCAGGTGGGCGTGGGTCAGCAGCTTCCCCCGGTTGGTGGCGAGCTCGCGCAACAGGGCGAACTCCGTCGGGGTCAGGTGCACGGCCAGCCCGGCCCTGGTCACCTGCTGGCTGGCGAGATCGATCTCCAGTTCACCGATGGTGATGATGGGGGGCGCGCTGTCCGGGGCCGTGTCGGCGGGACGGGTGCGGCGCAGCGTGGCCGTGATCCGGGCCAGCATTTCCTCGATGCTGAACGGCTTGGTCATGTAGTCGTCCGCGCCCATGTTCAGCGCGGTGACCTTGTCCCGCTCGCCGCCGCGCGCGGAGACCACGATGATGGCCACCGACGAGCGCTCGCGGATCAGGCGGCACAACTCAAAACCGTCGACCTCGGGCAGCATCAGGTCGAGCAGGACGATGTCCGGTGCCTCGGTCTCGAGGAGGTTGAGGGCGCGCAGGCCATCCGTGGAAACGACGGTGTCGAATCCGCGCACGGCCAGGTTCGACCTGATCAGGTCGACGATGTTCGGGTCGTCCTCGACCACCAGCGCCCGGGTGTTCACGGCCTGATCAAGCACTGCTGATGGCCTCCGTGGTCGGCCGCGCGACCGCGCGGCCCCGGGGAGCGGGGGGAGCGGGAACCGCGGGGGCGGCCGGCATCTCGACCGGCAGGTGAATAAGGAAGCACGTGCCCCGGGCCGGCTGCTCCAGCCCGATACGGCCACCGTGAGCCACCACGATGCCCCTGGCTATGGACAGCCCGAGGCCGGCGCCTGCGCCGGCGCTCGGCGTGCGCCGCCGCCGCATCGGCTCGAACGGCGCGGCCGCGACGTCCGCGGGCATCCCGGCACCATCGTCGGTGACGCTCACCGTGACCCCGGCCGGCCCGCCCGCCCCCGGCCCGCCCGCCTCCGCTCCGTCCACGCCCGCTCCGTCCACGCCCGCTCCGTCCACGCTCGCGCTGATCCGCACCCTGGTGCCGGGTGGGTTGTGGCCGAGCGCGTTGGTCAGCAAGTTGACGAAGACCTGTTCCAGGCGGTCGTGGTCGGCCCAGACGACCGGCAGGCCGGGATCGCATTCCACCTCCACCATCGGCGCCCGCACCGGAGGCAGGCAGGCGATGGCCGCGTCGAGCACGAGCGGGATGTCGCACCAGTCGCGCTGCAGGCGGAGGATCCCCGACTCGATCGCGGAGAAGTCCAGCAGGTCGTCGACCAGGCGTCCCAGCCGCGCCGACTCGGCCGCGATCCGGACGATGAACCGCTGCTGCGATTCGCCGTCCCAGGTCACGTCCGGCTGGAGCAGGCTGGAGGCGTACCCCCGGATCGCCGTGAGCGGCGTGCGAAGCTCATGGCTCAGCCGGGACAGGAAGCCGCGCTGCAGCTCCTGGGATCGGCGCAGGGCCATGGCCTCCTGATGGGCGAACCATGCCTCCTCGCGTTCGAGGGCCAGCCGAAGCGAATGGGCCGCGTCCTCGAGCAGCGCCGTCGCATCGGCCGACGGCGGCCCGCTCCGCCAGCGGGCCACCAGTGCCGTGGGGCCGCCGGGCGCGGTGAACGTCACCGCCAGCAGCCGCTCACCATCAGCTCTGGTCCGGTGCATGGCCGCCCCCTCGCGCCCGGTGAACTCGAGGGCCGAGCGGGCCGCGTCGAGCGTTCCCGTCGTCACGTCGGCGGGACCCGGGTCGCCGACCGCGCCGGCCGACGCGCGGCAGGCCGCCGGGCCGCCGGGCGGCTGGATGACCAGCGCCACTTCATCGGCCTGCAGGCCGCGGCGCAGCGACTGCAGGGCGATGCCGAGCCCGTCGGCGACCGGGGTCGGGCCGGCCAGGGTCTCCAGCATCTCTCTGATTGTCTCCAGCACCTGATTGCGGGCGGTGACTTCCTCGAGGAGCCGGTCCCGCTCGATGGCGCTCGCGGCGTAGCCCGCGTAGAGGGTGGCCAGGTCGAGGTCGTCCCGTTGCGGCTTGCCGGTGAGCGCCCGGAACACGGTGATGACACCGAGCAGGCCGCCGGGGCCCATCACCGGGACTGACCATGAACTGGCCACCTTGGCCGCCCGGGCCAGGTCCCGGAACGGGGCCCAGGCGGTGCCGCCCCGCGCGTTCTCCTCGACGACCGGCTGTTCCGACAGGGCGGCCAGTCCGACCGGGCCTCCGGCCAGCCCGCGGGGGAGCCGCGACCACGCCGACACCAGCAACGGGGACAGGCCCAGCGAGGCGGCGCAGACGAGGGACGAGTCCTCGAGCAGATGGATGCACAGCCGCTCGGTGCCCAGCGCCGCGCCCAGCGCCGACAGAATCAGCGACAGGCTGGATGACGGGTCGGCCGACACGAGCCGGTCGGTGAGACCGTGCAGCCGGGTCAGCTGCCGGCGGGCGGAGGAGTCCACCTCCTGGCCGGACAGCAGCGCCACGACGTCGTCCGGGTGGACCTCGCTGGGGTCTACGTCGGCGTGGACCCGTCCCTGCCGGAGAACCACGATCCGGTCGGCCAGCCGGAACATTTGGCTGATGTCGTGGCACGCCAGCAGGATGGTCGTGCCCTGCTCCCGCAGCCGGCCGATCAGCTCCTCCACCAGGGCCGACTCCTGCACGCCCAGCGAGGCGGTCGGCTCGTCGAGCAGCAGCAGCCGCGGGTTGTGGGCCATCGCCCGGGCCACCGCGACCAGCTGACGCTGGCCCCCCGACAGGGACCGGATACTGCGGGTGGTGTCCCGCAGCGGGATGCCCAGGCGCTCGAGGTGGCGCACCGCATCGGCGTGGAAGCGGGTATCCGACATCAGCTGGCGGCGGCTCTCACGGCCGAGCAGCAGGTTCGAGGCGATGTCCAGGTTGTCGCAGAGGGCCAGATCCTGCCAGACGACGGAGACGCCCCGGCGTGTCGCGGCGGGCTGGCCCGCGTGTACGGGCCTGCCGTCCAGCGCGATCACGCCCGAGGTCGGGGCGATGTCCCCGGCGATGCAGCGCACCAGGGTGGTCTTGCCGGCGCCGTTCTCGCCCGCGAGGGCGACCAGTTCGCCCGGCCGCACCTGGAGCTCGACGCCTTCCAGCGCGGTCAGCGGGCCGAAGCGCACCCCGAGGCCGGACACCGACAGCAAGGGTGGCCCTGGCTCCTCCAAGGGTCCGGCGGCGGCGACGGTCATCTGAACATTGTGGTCCGAACTACCTGGTGACGCCACCGGGAGCAGCCGCCGGGCCGGGCCGGGCCCGCTGCGCAGGAAAAATGAGATGACCGCGGAACCCGGCCTTGGTAAGCTCTTGGGCTCTTGTGCCTGCGGGCAACACCATCGAACCCATGCCATCGAGGTGATGACTCATGCCCTCGGCCAGCGGGACCCGCCGCGACCCGCTCCCTGTCCTCCGCGCCGAACAAGCTCACCTGCGCCGCTCACGCGACTTCCTCCGGCTCATGCGTGAAGACGTGCTCTCGCTCCGGGCGCTGGGCGGTGACCCGGTCTCCGAGGAGTACCTCAAGGCGGACCTGCACCGCCGGGCCGAGTCTCTCCGCGACCTGCCGGACACGCCGCTGTTCTTCGGCCGGCTCGACTATTCCGCGGGGAACGGTGACCCCGGGAACGGTGACCTGGGGGACGGTGACCCGGGCGAGGGGGTCGCCGGGCACCGGTTCCACGTGGGCAGGCGGCACATTCACGATCCCGACGGGCATCCCGTCGTGATCGACTGGCGGGCCCCGGTCTCCCGGCCGTTCTACCGGGCCAGCCCGGCCGAGCCGATGGGGCTTGAGCTGCGCCGCCGGTTCGGGTTCGCCGGCGGCGAACTCACCGCGTATGAGGATGAGACCTTCAGCCGCAACGAACCGCCTGGGCTGCTCCCCGATGCCGCGGTCAGCCGCATCCTGCTGGATGAGATAGAGCGGCCCAGGTCCGGCCCGATGCGCGACATCGTGGCCACGATCCAGCCCGAGCAGGACGACATTGTGCGCGCGGACGCGAGCGAGACGCTGTGCGTCCAGGGTGCTCCCGGAACCGGCAAGACCGCCGTTGGCCTGCACCGCGTCGCCTACCTGCTGTACGCCCACCAGGCCCGGATGAACCGGGGCGGGGTGCTGGTGGTCGGGCCGAACCGGGCCTTCCTCGGCTACATCCGCAACGTGCTGCCCGCGCTCGGAGAGATCAGCGTGGCGCAGGTGACCGTCCAGGATCTCGTGTCAGCGGTGCCGGTCCGGGCCGCCGACACCGATCAGGCGGCGCGGATCAAGGGGACTGCCCGGATGGCCGGGGTGCTGCGCCGGGCGCTGTGGGCCTCGGTGGCGGCGCCGGCCGAGGCGGTCATGCTGCCGCGCGGGTCGCGGCGCTGGCGGGTACCGGCCCATGAGCTGGCCGGGCTGGTTGAGGAGTTGCGCGACCGTGGTGTCCGGTACGGGGCCGGCCGGGACATGCTCGGCCACCGGATCGCGCACGTGATCCTGACCCGGATGGAGGAGGCGGGGGAGTCCTGCGACGACCGGACGCACGAGGCCGTGCGGCGGACCAGGCCGGTGCGCGCGGCCGTGGATGCCATCTGGCCGAAGGTGGATCCGGTCCGGCTGGTGCTGCGCCTGCTGTCCGACCCCGATGTGCTGGCCGACGCGGCGCGTGGCTTCCTCGATCCGGCCGAGCAGCGGGCCATCCGCTGGGACACGCCCGCCCGGGGACCGGCGTCGGCGCGCTGGAGCGCCGCCGACGCGGTGCTGGTGGACGAGGCGAGTGACCTCATCGAACGGATTCCGAGCCTGGCCCACGTAGTCGTGGATGAGGCGCAGGACCTGTCGCCGATGGAGTGCCGCGCTGTCGGCCGCCGGTGTGCCACCGGCTCGGCCACCCTGCTCGGCGACCTGGCCCAGGGTACCTCGCCCGGGGCGGCCACCAGCTGGTATCAGGTGCTCTCCCACCTGGGCAAGGCCGACGCCGGGCTGCGCGTGCTGGACACCGGTTACCGGGTGCCGCGGCAGATCCTCGACTACGCCAGCCGGCTGCTCGCGGACATCGCCCCCGGCCTCGCGGCCGCCCGGTCGCTCCGGCAGGACCCGGACGCGCTGACGGTCATCGAGGCCACGGCCGATTCGCTGCCGGGTGACCTGGCCCGGGTGTGCGCCTCGGCCGTGCGCGGCCCGGGGTCGGTGGCGGTGATCGTCGCCGACGAGCAGGTGACCGCCGTGTCGGCCATGATGCGCCGGGTGGGCCTCTGGCATTATGTCCTGGCGGCGGCGGCGGCGGCGAGCGAGGGCGGCCTCGCACTGGTACCGGTCACCCTGGCCAAGGGCCTGGAGTTCGACGACGTCATCGTGGTCGAGCCGGCCCGTATCGCCGCCGCGGAATCGCGCGGCCTGCACCGGCTCTACGTGGCTCTGACCCGCGCCGTGTCCCGGCTGACCGTGCTGCACGCCGAGCCGCTGCCGGAATTGCTGCGCTGACCGCCCGCGGTCACGGCGGCCGCGCCGTCACTGCGCCTTGATGACGGACATGATGAGGGCCGAGGAGTCCTCGAAGGACAGGGCCGTGGCCCGCAGGTGGTTGAAGAACATGTTGTAGCGGTCCACCTCGTCGACGTCTTCCACGTACAGGGCGCTGGTCAGGTCCTCCAGGTACACCACGTCCGGGTCGGCGCGCTCGGGAAAGGCCAGGATGACGAACGGCCTGCCCATCGCCGGGTGCGCGCCGGCGCCGAACGGGATCACCTGGATCGCCACGTTCGGCAGCCGCGAGAGGTCGAGCAGGTGGTCGAGCTGGAGCCGCATCAAGCCCGCCCCGCCCACCGTCCGGCGCAGCGCCGCCTCGTCCAGCACGGCCCACAGCCGCGGCGGGTCATCGCTGGTGAGCGGCGGCTGGCGGGCCATCAGCAGTTCGACGTTGCGCTCCACCCCGTCGTGATCACCGCCCACGATCCCGGCCGCGATCACCGTGCGCGCGTAGTCCTCCGTCTGGAGCAGCGCGGGGATGAGGGTGACCTCGTAGATCCGGATCTCAGATGCCGCGCTCTCCAGGCCGATGTAGGTGGCGAACCGGGGCTGGATCGTGTCGCTGTACGCATGCCACCAGCCCTTCTGCCGCGAGTCGCGGGCCAGCTGGACGAGGCTTGCCCCCTGTTGCGACGACACGCCGTAGAGATCCAGCATGTCGCGGACGTCGCGGGGAGACACGGAGACCCGCCCCGTCTCGATCCGGCTGATCTTGGAAGTGGAGCACTCCAGGTGCTCGGCTACTTCCTCGCAGGTGAGCCGGGCGGCTTCACGTAGCCGACGCAGCTCGAGCGCGAGCCGGCGGCGCCGGACGGTCGGGCTGTGCTCAGCGGCCATGTCTCCTCCCCATTCTGCCGCCACATCTGACGTCCGGCTCGGCGGGCTGGTTCCCGGCCCGTGCCGGGCGTCGGCAGGCCCCCCGGCATGCCCCGGGCCCTGTTAGCGCGAACAGGGCTTGTTACCAGTGTGGCCATCCGTCTGCCCGGCGTCCAGCGAGTCCGCTGGATGTGGTCCGGGCCGCAACAGTTGATCATCATCAAGAATTGACTGTGCGAATCACTCTATGCATGTTGCAAACCGCAATGCATGAAGGCATTCTGAACCTTGACGGAACTCTCTGCATCTACTCAGTTACTAGAGGTGAGCGTGATGGCGTTGGGCACCGAGCAGCGGACCGGCCTCTCCCCGCCTGACCAGGCGCACATGGACCGGCTCGACCGGCTCGCCCATACCCTCGCCGGGCACGGGCTGCAGGTGAGCCTGCTGGCACCACCCGGGCGGGTGCCCAGCCTGCACGTGGTGAATCCGGCCGTCCTGGCCCTGGCCGAGGACATTTACGCGGGATGCTGCGAAGACGGCCGATGGTGGTTCTGGTGGTCGTGGGCGGAGCGGATAGCGGCCGACGATGACCTGGAAAGCGCGGCCGAACGCATCGAGCACGTCCTCGCCGCGCCCCACGAAACCTGAGCGCTCCCCTCGGGACCAGGAAACTTGAGTGGCCACCACGGGGCCAGGAAACCTGAAGAGTCAGCACTGGTCAGCGAGTGAGGGCGTTCACCGGGGCAGCCCGGGGAAGGCAGAGGTGCGGCCGGACCAGGACGTGGCGCGCACCGCGGATGCCTGCACCTGCTGCGCACCCCACGCCCGCAGCCCGGGATCATCGAGCGCGACCAGGCCAAGGTAGGCCGTGGCCACCCGGTCTTCGAGGAACGCGGCCAGCGAGACCGCGGCCGGGCTGGCGCCCACCGGGAAGGGCAGCTGGTACGCGTCCTGCGCCGGCACGGGCTGGGCGCCGAGCGATGTCAGCTTGCTTTCCAGCGTGTCCCGGGCCACCTGGTGCACGGCCCAATCCTGCTGTGCGGCTCGCTGGAGGCTTCCCGTCAGGTGAGCGCCGAGCACCCCGTAGCCGTAGATCGCCGCGTGCTCGGCGGCCAGCGCCACCTGCAGTGCGCTGCGAACGGGGTCCATCACGGGGCTCCTCCCGGGGAACGGAGCGCCACAGCGTGGCTGGCCTCGGACGCGGCGATGCTCGCGAGCAGCTGAGCGAGTGAGGGGCTGACCTCGGCCAGGTGGCGGACCAGGCGGTTGGCGGCGTCCTCCTCGGCCGCCTGCAGTGCGCTGAGGGCGACGGGCCCCGGCCCGGCCGGCCCGGGAGATGGTGAGCGGCCCGCGCTGGCCGGCCGCGGATCGAGCAGCCGCGACGCCAGCCTGGTCAGGTGCGCCCGGTGCTGGGCGAGCAGCGTGGTGAGCAAGGCGGTCTGCCCGGGGGAGCCGGAAATGGCCGCCTGGTATCGGGCGATCATCAGCTTCTCGGCGGCGATGGCCTGGCCCAGCACGGCGGTGTCAGGCAACGGGGTGGGCGGTGGGCCGAGCGCTCCGACGCCCTTGCACCCGGCCGCCAGCAGCGGGAAGGTCATGGCCGCCGCCGCGAGCACGCTCCGCCGCCCCAGCGCCCTGTCCGCGCGGCCGCTAAGATCTGCCGGCACCGGTCCTCCTGCCATTTCCGTGACTGCTGCCGCTGAGCGTAGGGGGAGCGCCACGTGGTCGGGCACGGGTCGCCTGGATCACCGCCCGCTCCTCCGGGATCCACGGGACGCGCCTAAGGATGTCACGGCACGCCGGCCCGGTGACAGCCGATGATCACCGTCCGTGCGCTTGTGAGCCAGCACCTGAGTCACCCCGCGCGACCGGCCAGTGCGCTGGGCGGCCAACGCCGCCGCCTGGTCCGGTTAGGCTAGACCAGGCTGGACAAGAGCACAGGTGGCGGACGAGGAGGTCGTGATGCGCGGAAGCTCCCGTCACGGATCGTCACGTCCGGATCAGGCGAGGCGGCCCAGCGCCGATGGTGGCGCGCCGGGCCGTGGCGGCCGCCCCGCCCGCCGTCAGCCGGATCCGCAGGCCAGCGGCCGTCAGTCGGCTAACCGGCCAGCTAACCAGATGGCGCCGGATCGCCCGCTGGGCGGCAAGCCAGCCGACGCCGAGCGCCTCACCACCGTGCTGGAGCCGGTGGTCGTGGCCGCGGGCATGGACCTTGAGTCGGTCCGGATCACCGTCGCGGGCCGGCGCTGGCTGCTCCGGGTCGTCGTGGATGCCGACAGCAGGCCCGGCCTCGATGAGATCGCGCTGCTCAGCCGGTCCGTGTCGGCGGAACTCGACGCGTCGGGGGTGATGGGCCAGGCGGCCTACACCCTGGAGGTTTCCTCGCCCGGGGTGGACCGGCCGCTGACCGAGCCGAGGCACTGGCGGCGGGCGGCGGGCCGGCTGGTCCGCGCCCCGCTGTCAACCAGTCCGGCCACATCCATGCAGGGCCGGGTCGTATCGGCGGGGACGGACGCGGTGACGCTGGAGATCGATGGCGAGCAGCGCGAGTTCGGCTACCGGGACCTCGGGCCCGGCAGGGTGCAGGTGGAATTCGGCAACGCGGGGGCCGCGGGGGCGGTCTCCGGGACGTCCGGCGACGAGGGGGAGCGGGATGGACATTGACCTGAGCGTCCTGCGCAGCCTGGAGAGCGAGAAGGACATCTCGATGGACCTGGCCATCAAGGCCATCGAGGACGCGCTGCTGGTCGCGTATCACCGCAGTGGGGGGGTGGCCGCCACGGCCCGGGTCGAGGTGGACCGCGGCAGCGGGCACGTCACTGTCTGGGGCGCGGAGACCGCCGAGGACGGCACGGTGCTGCGGGAGTATGACGACACGCCGAGCGGGTTCGGCCGGATCGCGGCGACCACGGCGCGCCAGGTGATCTTGCAGCGGCTCCGTGACGCCGAGGACGAACTGACCTTCGGGGAGTACGCGGGCCGCGAGGGGGACATCGTGGCCGGCGTGATCCAGCAGGGCAAGGACCCCAGGGCGGTCCTCGTCGACCTGGGCAAGATCGAGGCCATCCTGCCGCCGTCCGAGCAGGTTCCCGGCGAGCGGTATGCGCACGGCGAGCGGCTGCGCTGCTACGTGCTGCATGTCCGTAAGGGGTATCGCGGACCGTCGGTGACCCTGTCCCGCACCCATCCCAACCTGGTGAAGAAGCTGTTCTCGCTGGAGGTGCCGGAGATCGCCAGTGGTGCGGTCGACATCGTCGCCCTCGCCCGTGAGGCGGGCCATCGCACCAAGATTGCCGTGATCTCGCGCCAGGCCGGCGTGAATGCCAAAGGCGCCTGTATCGGGCCGATGGGCAGCAGGGTGCGGAACGTAATGGCCGAATTGCACGGAGAGAAGATCGACATCGTCGATTTCTCCGAGGATTCCGCCCAGTTCGTGGCCAACGCCCTGTCTCCGGCCCGGGTATCCCGGGTGATCGTCATTGACCCGCAGGCCAGGGTGGCGCAGGTGATCGTGCCCGACTACCAGCTGTCCCTGGCGATCGGCAAGGAGGGGCAGAACGCGCGGCTGGCCGCGCGGCTGACCGGATGGAAGATCGACATCAGGCCGGATACCGCGGCTGGCGAGCCGCCCGCCACCGGCGCCATCGCGACGGCGGCCGCCGGCCCCGCTGACGACGCGGCCCGCCCTGCGGGCGCAGCGGGCGCCGGGCACGGTGCCGCCGACGCGCCGGCGAGGTAAGCTTACCTCGACAATGACCAGACGGTCCTTGCGGCCAGTGCGGGCCGCGCCTGCGATCCGCACATGTATCGGTTGCAAGAGCCGTGCGGCCAAGTCTGACTTGCTGCGCTTGGTGGCGGCAGGGGACGACATCGTTCCCGACCCTCAAGCGCGGTTGCCCGGCCGGGGCGCGTACCTGCATCCCCGCCAGGAATGCTTCGAGCTAGCGCAGCGCCGAAGGGCGTTTCCGCGGGCCCTGCGCCTGCCGGGACCGTTCGGTGCCAGCAGGCTCGCGGAGTACCTGGCGGCGCAGTACGAAGGACCTTCGCAGGTCCGCCCGGGCTGAGCGGCCGGGGCTGAGGCGGAAACGGCAGTAACTGCCGGGAAAGCGGGATCAGTTGTGATGAGCGCGCGATGAGAACGCGTCGATGAGCACCAGAAGCTGACGCCGGCCGGAGCACGCGCTGCCCCGGACCGGCCACGATGGTCCGGATGAGCCGGACCGACAGAGGGAGCGCAGTGGCGAAGGTCCGGGTGTACGAACTCGCGAAGGAGTTCGGGGTAGAGAGCAAGGCCGTGATGGCCAGGCTCCAGGAAATGGGCGAATTCGTCCGTTCCGCGTCGTCGACGATCGAAGCGCCGGTCGTCCGCAGACTCAAAGAGGAATTCTCAGCCCAGGCGCCGAAGGCCCAGGCTCGTAAGCCCAGGTCGGCGGAGCCGTCGGAGGGCGCGCCGGTTGCGCCCGTGCCCAGTGGTGCCGGGCCGGCCGGTGCCGTGCCCGCCGGGGCAGTGGCGGATGGCGCAGCCACCGGCGGGCAGAACGGCGGCCGCAAGGCGCCACGGCCCGGCCCAGCCCGGCCGCAGGCACCCTCCGTGGATGCCCCGGCCGCCGGGACCAGCCCGCCCGACATCAGCCCGCAGGCGGCCGGCCCCGCTGCGGCCACCGACCGGACCCCGGCCGCGACCCCGGCTCCAGCCGCCGCAGGCCCGGCCCCGGTCGTGACGCGGCCGCAGGCACCGGTGCCGAGGGTTCCCGTCGAGGGCGCCCCGCCGGTGGCTGGGTCACCGCCGCAGACGGCGCCGGCTCCACGGCCGGCCGGCCCGCGCCCGGGCGAGCCGCCGTCAGGCCCGCCGCGGTCAGGCGCGCCCCGGCCCGGCGGCTCACGTGGCGCACCACGCCCCGGACCGCGGCCAGGAAACAACCCGTTCAGTTCCACCGCCACCGGGATGGGCTCCGCTCCGCGCGGGCCCCGTCCCGGGCAGCCGGTGCAGCCCGGCCAGCCCGGGCCCGCGAGCACCGGCCAGCCCGGTGCCCGGCCGGCCGGCCCGCGCCCACCGGCCGGGCGGCCCAGTCCCGCGGACATGACGCGCCCGGGCGGCCCGCGCCCAGGTGGTCCGCGGCCAAGCCCCAGCAGCATGCCGCCCCGGCCTGCTCCGGGCCGTGGCGGTCCCGGCGGCGGTCCTAGCCGTGGCGGTCCCGGCGGCGCTCCAGGTCGCGGTGGCCCGGGTGGCGCCGGCGCCGGTGCCGGCGCTGGTGCCCGTCCGGGTGGCCGTGGCGGTCCCGGCGGCGCTCCGGGTCGCGGTGGCCCCGGTGGCGGTACCGGCGGCCCGCGTCCTGGCGGCCTCGGCGGTGGCGGCGGAGCCAGGCCAGGTGGCGGCGGGCGCGGCCGGAGCGGCACGCAGGGCGCGTTCGGGCGGGCCGGCGGCCGGCCCGCACGCGGCCGGAAGTCACGCAAGCAGCGGCGTCAGGAATTCGACAACATGCAGGCGCCGGCGATCGGCGGCGTGCAGATCCCGCGCGGGAATGGCCAGGTCATCCGGCTGTCGAGGGGCGCCTCACTCAGCGACTTCGCCGACAAGATCGGGGTCAACCCGGCCTCGCTCGTCCAGGTGCTTTTCCACTTGGGTGAGATGGTCACCGCGACCCAGTCGGTAAATGACGAGACGCTGCAGTTGCTCGGCGCGGAACTCAACTACAACGTGCAGGTGGTTTCCCCGGAGGAAGAGGACAGGGAACTGCTGGAGTCGTTCGACATAGAGTTCGGCGAGGACGAGGGCAGCGAGGAGAACCTCACGGCGCGTCCGCCGGTGGTCACGGTCATGGGTCACGTGGACCACGGCAAGACCAAGCTGCTGGATGCGATCAGGCACACGAACATGGTGGCCCGCGAAGCGGGCGGCATCACCCAGCACATCGGCGCCTACCAGGTCATTACCGCGGTGGACGGCAACGAGCGGAAGATCACCTTCATCGACACCCCGGGTCACGAGGCGTTCACCGCCATGCGGGCGCGCGGAGCGGAGACCACCGACCTGGTCGTGCTGGTGGTGGCGGCGGACGACGGCGTGAAGCCGCAGACGACGGAGGCACTCAACCACGCCCAGGCGGCGGGGGTGCCGATCGTGGTGGCGGTCAACAAGGTGGACAAGGAGGGCGCCGACCCGCAGCGGGTGCGCTCCCAGCTCACCGAGTACGGGCTGGTCGCCGAGGAGTTCGGCGGCACCACGCTGTTCGTGGATGTCTCGGCGAAGGCGGGCACGGGCATCGACACCCTGCTCGAGGCGATCATCCTGACCGCCGACGCCGAACTGGACCTGCGGGCCAACCCGCTGCAGCCCGGCCAGGGCGTCGCGATCGAGGCTCATCTGGACCGCGGCCGCGGGCCGGTGGCGACCGTGCTGGTGCAGCGCGGCACGCTGCACGTCGGTGACTCCATCGTCGCTGGCGAGGCCTTCGGCCGGGTACGGGCGCTGCTGGACGAGAATGGCGCGCCTGTTCCTGACGCTCCACCGTCGCGCCCCGTGCAGGTGCTCGGCCTCACCGCCGTCCCCGGTGCGGGCGACAGTTTCCTCGTGGTCACCGACGACCGGGTGGCCAGGCAGATCGCGGAACGCCGCGAGGCGCGTGAGCGCAACGCCATGTTCGCCCAGCGCCGGCCCAGGGTCACGCTGGAGGATCTGGAGTCCGCGCTCAAGTCGGGCGAGCGGGAAGAACTGCTGCTCATCATCAAGGGCGACGTATCCGGGTCGGTCGAGGCCCTGGAGGACGCGCTGCTCAAGATCGATGTGGGCGAGGAAGTGGTGCTGCGGGTCATCGGCCGCGGCGTGGGCGCCATCACCCAGGACGACGTCAACCTGGCCATCGCCTCGGAGGCCGTGATCGTGGGCTTCAATGTCCGGCCCGCCGGACGGGCCGGGGAGCTGGCCCAGCGCCAGGGTGTCGACATCCGCTACTACTCGGTCATCTACCAGGCCATCGAGGAGATCGAGGCCGCGCTCAAGGGCTTGCTCAAGCCCGAGTTCGAGGAGATCCAGCTCGGCACGGCCGAGGTCAGGGAGATCTTCCGGGTACCGAAGATCGGCAACGTGGCCGGCTGTATCGTGCGATCCGGCACGATCACCCGCAACAGCAAGGCGCGCCTGGTGCGGGACGGCGTCGTCGTGTCCGACAACCTCAATGTGGACTCACTGCGCAGGTTCAAGGACGACGTGACCGAGGTCCGCGACGGCTACGAGTGCGGCATCGGCATCGGCTACAGCGACGTCAAGGTCGCTGACGTGATCGAGACGTTCGAGATGCGGGAGAAGCCGAGGGCCTAGCGGCGCGCCCCGGGCGTGCCTGATGGCGCGCCCGGGGCCGGCCCAGGCCCAGCCGGTGAGCCATCGTGTTTCCACGGGCCGAGGAGGCCCTCGTGTATGGCACGGC
>JAWWPY010000152.1:0-3923 GCA_033854735.1 Streptosporangiaceae bacterium
CAGTACCCGGCGGATGGAGAAGCTGGTGGAGTCCTTGGGTATCACCCGGCTGTCGAGGTCGCAGGTCAGTGAGATGGCCCGGGATCTGGATGAGCAGGTGGAGGCGTTCCGGACCCGGCCGCTGGACGCCGGGCCGTACACGTTCGTGGCCGCCGGCGCGCTGGTGCTGAAGGTCCGCGAGGGCGGCCGTCTCGTCAATGTCCATGCGCTGCTGGCGGCCGGGGTGAATGCGGACGGGCACCGGGAGATCCCGGGCCTGCAGGTCACCTCGGCTGAGGACGGCGCCGGGTGGCTGGCGTTCTTCCGGGACCTCACCGCCCGCGGGCTGACCGGCGTCGCCCTGGTCACCTCCGACGCTCACCGCGGCCTGACCGAGGCCATCGGTGCCACCGTGCCCGGCGCCAGCTGTCAGCGGTGCCGCACCCACTACGCCGCGAACCTGATGTCGGTCACCCCGAAGGCGTCCTGGCCGTGGGTCAAGACGCTGCTGCACTCGGTCTACGACCAGCCCGACGCCGCCTCGGTGCACGACCAGTACGACCGGCTGACCAGCGCTATCGCCGGGAAGCTGCCCAAAGTCGCCGCCCACCTCGACGCCGCCCGCGCCGACGTCCTGGCGTTCACCAGTGCTCAGGTGGCGTGCTGTCAGGCTCGGGCAGAGGCGTCTGCCCGTCCGCCAGAAAATTGCCAGCCGCGATTTGTCTTGTTCATGAGCGTCCCAGCACCATCGGGTTGCGGGCAGCCTAGCTGGGAGAGCGAAGCCGAGGTCCGGGGTCTTGGATCGCGGAGGTCTCCAGGGTCGAGCGGACGTGGCGTAGATGTACCTCGAGAAGAGCTTCTGCATCATCGGGAGAACGTCGCCGGATCGCCTCGAGCATCAGCCAATGCTCGAGATTGGAAATGCTGCCCGCACCCGGTGTGTTCCGAAACAATGCCCGATACCGCTGTGCTACGTCCCAGAGTTGATCGATGGTCTGTACCAGGCGGGGCATTCCGGCGTGCTCGTACCACATAGTGTGGAATTGCCTATCCAGATGCAACCATTCTTCTTCGCCTGCCCCAACTTCCTCCATCTTCTTGAGAAGGTTCTCTGCGTGTCCGATATCTGTTTCGGTTACGTGTGTGACGGCTAGTGACATGGCCAAAGGCTCGAGCCGTTCTCGCATCAGGTACACCTCTCGCAGATCGCTGCCGTCTAGTGCCGCCACCCGGGCACCTCGAGCTGGTTCTAGCACCACCAGACCCTGGCTGCTCAGCGCGCGTAGAGCTTCACGCACAGGCAATCGGCTGACGCCGTAGTGCTCGGCGATGGACAGCTGCGAGATCCGTCGGCCTGGCGCAAGTTTGCCTGCCAGGATCTGTTCTCTGAGGTCCCGTGCGATCGACTCGACGAGCGGTTCCCTGACGGTTCCTTCAGCAGAAGTCATTAGCCCTCCTCGCCCGTCCTCAGGTTAGAGCCCGCTGTAGCATATTTGAGCCTAGCCATGTTCCCAAACTCATTCCCCCAGGCTGGCCTCCACCTCGGCGCGTGGAGCGGCACGGTCGCCGACCTCGCAGATCTGACCGCAGGACCTTGGCGCTCGAAGGCGCTTCCAGGCATCGAGCCAGGGTGTTAGCCGCGGTTGCGCGGTGCGAACTGGCGCCTTTTCCACGTTCATAGGCGATGCGACTTCCCTGAACGGCACATACGCACAGGTGGCTGGGCCTGGATGCCCGAACTTCCGCTCGCAGAAACAGTCATCGAGGGGCTGAAGGCCGGGCATGATCATCTGCTCATCAAAGTTGGTATCAGCAAAGAAGATGCCCTCAAGCTCGGCGCTCCGCGTATCCCGGCATTGACGTCGCCTGCCAGCATCAGTGTTGCCCAGCATCAAAGACCAGGGCACGGCGCGTGTGCAGTCAGCAGCGGCGTGCCATCGCTGACCGCCCCGCCGCGAGCCAACCAGCACGGTGAACCTGGGCCGCACCGGGCACTCAGCCCGGACCACCAGCCCGGCGTGCTCCTGGCCCGGGGTGTCCGGCGACCGTTCCCCGGGCCCGGGACGCCAAGTCCGGCCAGAGCCCCGGCCGGCACAGCGCGCGCACGTGCGCAGCCAGCTGCTCAGCGTCTCCATCTGCCTCCTCTCCGGGCACCGCGCACCTCCGCCTTCGCAACCCGATTGGATCCACATTCACGAATGGGATCCAGTGTGGCCCGCTCAGGGTACAGATTACAACGGTATGCTCCCTTGACTGGATCCAGTCGGGCGGAGTAGCTTGCCCGGAAGCCCCGACGGAGCGGCGATACCGTAGCGCTCCCCGGCCGCCTCGGCACTCGCGGAGCAGAGCAAGGTGCCAACTCTGATCTGGAGAGCCGATGACCACCAGTCCAGCAGACACGCCAGCCCATCCCACCCAACTGGCCACCGGCGAAGTCACCTTGTTCGGTGACGTGGTAGCTGGTATCACCAACGTCGCCCCGTCCACGAGCATCGCGCTCAGCCTGGGCGCCGTGATGACCGTCAGCGGGCTTGCCAGCCCGTCGGTGGTGGTGATAGTCGGCCTCGCGATGCTCTGCATCGCGGTGTCCTATTACTACCTCAACCAGTGGCGGCCGTCGGCTGCCGCGCAGGCCATGTGGATAGCGCGCACCATCCGGCCCGTTGCCGGCCTCGCCGTGGGGTTCGCAGTCATCCTGATGACCCTCGTCGCGAACATCGGAAACATCACCCTGTTCGGGCCATACCTGCTGGGAATCATATATCCCAGTCATCAGGGCAGTGCAATCCTGCAATGGCTCTGCACGGCAGCCGCGACAGGTCTGGTCCTGTACATCGCGATCGAGGGAGTACGCCGGGCTATCCGGTTCCAGACCATTGTGGTGTGGATCGAGTACGCCATCATCGTGGCTTTCGTTGTCGGACTCTTTGTCGCAGAGTACACCGGGCATCCAGGCACGACACACCCGCATCTTTCCTGGTTGCTCCCGTCGACCGCGCCTAGCTTCCACGCGCTGATGAATGGCGTGGTGATCGGGGTATTCATGTACGGCGGCTGGGAGGCGTCGGTCTACCTCGCGGAGGAAGGTACCGACACCAGGCGGAACCCGGGCCGCGCCGGAATCATCTCCGTGGTGTTCTGCATCATCTGGTTCTCCGTCCTCACGATGGCAATCGAGGCCATCGCGCCAGCTAAGATTCTCGTTGCCAATGCGGGCAATATCATCGCCTACAGCGCGGGCGTCATCTGGCCGAAACCATGGTCGAGCATCGTTTCCCTGGCCGTTCTCTCGTCAGTCATCGCGGTCACGCAGTCGCAGCTGCAGAATTTCAGCCGAATGAACTTCGGGCTTTCCCGAGAAGGGCTGCTGCCCAGGTGGCTTGGCCGGCTGAGCAGGCGCCACCGCACCCCGGCGCCAGCCCTGATCGTTGCTGCGGTGATCCCGGTTGCGGCGCTCATCATCTACCTTGCGAACACTTCCGCAGGAACTACCATCGGGTTGATCAGCGGTACGGCCGGCCTGCTGTACATCGTCATCTACGTCGCCGGCGCGATCGCCTGCATGTGGTACTACCGGCGCACCCTGCTGAGCAGCGCCCGGCAGCTCATCTTCGCCGGCGTCCTGCCGTTTATCGGGGCGGCCGCGCTGGTCTACGCCGCAGTCGTCGCGTTCCCGACCACCCCGCACGGGACGCTGTATCCGTTCATAGTGATGTTCGTCGCGATCTTCCCGGCCGCCTGGCTCGTCAAGTACTTCACCCGCGCACCATTCTTCGACCTGCCCGTGCTGACCGCTGGCGAGCCCGCCCCGGCTGAGCCGGTCGACCGGGTGCAAGCCCCCGCACTGGCCGACCCGGCAGTGGCCGGCGGCACCGCTGAGGTACCCGATGCATAGGCTGGCGGGCAAGCGGGCGGTGGTCACGGGCGGTGCGCAGGGAATCGGG
>JAWWPY010000153.1:0-13032 GCA_033854735.1 Streptosporangiaceae bacterium
GCCCAGGCGGCAGCGGACCAGGCCCAGGCCCAGGCCGCAGCCCAGGCGGCAGCAGCCCAGGCCGCAGCGGACCAGGCCCAGGCCCAGGCCGCAGCGGACCAGGCCCAGGCCCAGGCTGCAGCGGACCAAGCCCAGGCCCAGGCTGCAGCGGACCAAGCGGCCGCGGCTCAGACAGCGGCGGACCAAGCGGCGGCGCAGGCAGCGGCGCAGGCAGCAGCGGACCAAGCGGCAGCGCAGGTTCCCAGTGGCTTCACGAGCAGCGACCCCAGCACGGCTGGCGACCCAGTGGGCGCCCCCATCACCGTGGCCAGCAACGTTGGCGGCGGCGG
Organism: Streptosporangiaceae bacterium; assembly: GCA_033854735.1. Lineage (GTDB taxonomy): Bacteria > Actinomycetota > Actinomycetes > Streptosporangiales > Streptosporangiaceae > JAWWPY01. The sequence goes on from JAWWPY010000153.1 coordinate 330, forward strand.
GGGCAGCTTCGGCGGTGGCGGCGGGGGCAGCTTCGGCGGCGGCAGCTCCGGCTGAGGCCGAAGGCACCCTGGCACCGGCAGGCAGACCCGCCGGTGCCAGGGGCACTGCCGACACAGTTCCCCGAAGGCTCAGAGTCCCCCAAGAAACCCGGAAGCCCAGGTAACGGCTGTGGCGGACTGGAAAGGCGGCAGTCATGCAGGAATCAGCGGCGCATCCGATGGACGTGTCACGTGCTCTAACAACTGTGCTCATGAACCAGGCGGCCACGGCGTCCCCGCCGACCATGACCGACCCTCAGGTGAACGGATCGGCCGACTGGGCCGGGGCGTGCGGCGACCCGGTGTTCGTGCTCTGCTGCGGCCGGTCGGGGTCCACCCTGCTGCGGTTCCTGCTTGACGCCCACCCGGACCTGGCCTGCCCGCCGGAAACCAACGTGGCGGCGCTGTGCGCACACCTGGTGAGCGTGTGGTCCCTGCTGGCGGGCGCGCCGATTCCGGCGGATCTCCACGATGAGCCGGTGGCGATTCCGGGACCGGCGATCGCCGGGATCCGGCGGAACCTGGACATGCTGGTCGGGCCGTACCTGGCGCGCCGGGGTAAGAAGCGGTACTGCGACAAGAGCCTGGGGGCGGCCGAGCATGCCGACCTGCTCCTGCGGCTGTTCCCGGGAGCGAAGTTCATCTGCCTGTACCGGTATCCGATGGACGTGATCGCCTCTGGTATCGAGGCGTGCCCATGGGGGCTCAAGGGCTTCGGGTTCGACCGTTACGCGGCCGAGTCCCCGGGCAATGCGGCGCTGGCCCTGGCCCGGTTCTGGGCCGACCACGCCGGCGCGATCCACGCCGTGGAGGAACGGTTCCCGGGCCGCTGCCACCGGGTGCGATACGAGGATCTGGTCGCCGACCCCGAGGCAGTCGCAGAGGGGATATTCGGATTCCTCGGCGTACCCGCGCAGCCAGGAATCTCGGGCCGGTGCTTCACACCGGACCGGGAGCGGGCCGGCCGCGCTGACTACAAGATCTGGCACACCTCGCGGATCACGGCCGACTCGGTGGGCCGGGGATGGTCCATCCCCGCGAACCTGATCGAGCCTGCCGTCACCGCCAGGATTAACGAACTGGCGGGCCAGCTCGGCTACATCCGGGTCGATGAGACGTGGGGGGTCGCGGAAATGCCCCCCGACTTCCGGGTACCCGCCCACGGTGCCGTCCCGGCCGGCGCACCCGCCGCCGACAGCGGTGCTACCCGGGAGATGCCGCGTGCGTTCCTGCTCCTCGGCGACCTCCTGCAGACCGGGCTGTTCCGGATCAGCGATCGCTTCATCCGCCGGTGGGGATCGTGCGCGCGAGAGTCCTTCCTGGTCATCGCCACCTCGGCCGATGCCAGTGGCTCGGCGCACTGGCGGGTTGATCTCGCGGCCCGGACCGTCGCCCTGGCCAGCGGCAGCCAGTCGGGCGACGGCCCTCGAGCCGGCGCCGCCTGGCAGGTCACCGGCGAGGCCGCCGCGTGGGAACGGGTGATCCGTGGCCACACCAACCTCAACGTCGCACTGCGCCGCCGCGACCTGCGTTACTCCAGCACTGGCGAGGCCGCGTCCGTGGCCGCCATGAGGATGAGCATGCTCGCTGACCTGCTCGGCACCACCTCGTGGCGATCCACAGAGACCGCGCGGCAGCCACAGCCAACATCGGCCCGGTGAAGTAGGAACGGCTCAGCCAGCTGTTCCCGGCCGGGTGACCTGGTTCTCCGCGGGCAGGCCTTCGACCAGCACCCGGCGGACATTGGTCCAGGCCCCGGCGTAAAGCCGGCGCGCCGCCTCGTAGGCCACCCCGGCGATGTGCGGCGTGTACAGGACGCGGGCGGCGGCCTCCGCCGGGAGCGAGAACAGCGGCGAATCCTGGGCTGGTGGCTCCTCCGCGTAGACGTCCAGCACCGCCCCGCCCAGGTGACCGTCGGACAGGGCCCGAGCCAGCGCCGTTTCATCCACCACACCGCCCCGCGACGCGTTGACCAGCAGTGCGCCCGGCGGCATCCGGCGGAGCCCGGCCTCGCCGATCAGCCCGCGGGTGGCGGGCAGCAGCGGCACGTGCAGCGTGACCACGTCGCAGCTGGCCAGCAGGGCGTCCAGGTCCAGGCGCCGCAGGCTGAGGCGGCCGGCCGCCGCGGGGTCGGGCGGCGACGGATCGCAGTAGGCCACGTCAGCGCCGACCGCGCGGAACAGGCGCGCCACGGCCAGGCCGATCTGGCCGAGCCCGACCACACCAACGGTCCGGGAGTGCAGGCTGCGTACGGCGGACGGTGACAGCCGCCCGCGCACCTCGGCGTACCGCCCGGCCCGGATCTCCCGGTCGGCGAGCGCCAGGCCCCGCAAGAGAGTTCCGGTGGACACGAGCACGTACTCGGCCACCTCCCGGGCGTTCGCGGCCGGCACGTTGGCCACCACGACCTCCGGCCGGCCAGAGAACGCGTCACCGGCCCGGTCCACCCCCGCGCCGGTGAACTGAACCAATTCGAGCCGGTGCGCGCGGTCGGCCCAGGCGCGATCAAGGTGAGGGCCGACAGACGCGAGCACCACGGCCCGCGCGGCGGACAGGTCAGCGTCCGGGACCTCCCCCGGTCCGCCGAACCAGACCCGCAGGTCGCCGGGCGGGTCGACGCCGACTTCCCGGAAATCCGTCTCAGGACGCAGGCAGACGACGTCCGTGCTCACGGCGATTCCGGGCCGATCTCGGTGGTTACCGCCGCGAGGTCGGGGACCGGGAAGAAGCAGAGGCTGACCAGATCAGTGCGGCCAGTGTTGCGGGTGCGGTGCGGCTCCCCGGGCGAGACGACCACGACGTCACCGGGCGCCACCGGCCACGCTCCCTCGCTGGTGGTGAACTCACCGGTTCCCTCGACGATGAGGATCACCTCTTCGCAGCCATCATGACGGTGCGGGCCACGGGCCGCGCCGCGGCCGGTGTCCGGCGGGATCGTCACCCGCCGGACCGTCACGCCGTACCCGCCCTCCGCGCCGGAGACCAGCTCGGCGGCGGACCGTCCAGGCAGGGACAGCCGCCGCCCCGCCCCGGCGGCGACGACCGCCGTCATGCCGGCACCACCGGGATCGTGGCCGGCTGCACGGTGCCTGACTGCACGGTGCTTGACGGCACGGTGCCTGACGGCACGGTGCCTGACTGCACGGTGGCCAGCGCCTCCAGCACGCCCCCGAGGCGGGCGGCGATCTCCGCACCGAGTTCCGCGACGAACTCCCGGGCTTCCTGTTCCGTCGCCCCCTCCGGGTCGCCGTACCAGCCCGTCTTCGACATGGTGCGCACATCGGTGAGCATGGGCTGGAACGACCGGTCCCGCCGCAGCCGGTCGACCAGCTCGCCCTGGCGGCGGTCACCGCTGCCGCCAGCCCGGTCAAGGTGCACGAGATCCGGCCGGCAGGACAGCACTGACCAGGTCTCGATCTTCCCGCCGTGGGTGAGGCCGCCCGCCCGGGGGCCGAACCGCTCCTCGGCGACGTAGCAGGCCTGCACGACCACCACGGCCAGCCCCATGTCGCGATGCAGGCGCTCGGCGACCAGGGCCAGCGACGGGATGTTGCCCTCATGCCAGTTGAGGATGACGAACTCGCGGCACCCGTGCGCCGCCAGCGACGATCCGATGTCGGCCACCACGTCCTGCAGGGTCTGCGGCCGCAGCGACACGGTCCCAGGGAAAGGCATGTGCATCGGCGTCACCCCGAGCGGGCACAACGGCAGGACCAGCGCGTCGATCTGCTCCGCCACCTCGAGCGAGATGGCCACGGCGGCGAAGAAATCAGTGCCGGTCGGCAGGTGCGGGCCGTGCTGCTCCACGCTGCCCATCGGGAGCACCACCCGGGGGCTGCGGGCCAGCGCCGCAGCGATCTCCGGGTCGGTGAGCTCATCGAACCGCCGGCTGGACATGGCCGCTGTCATCCGTGCACCTCTCGGTTCAGGCTTCCATTCACGATCCCGCTCAGGATTCCTCGATCTCCTCGATGATCGCCCCGACGTCCACCGGGCACGCGCCAGCCAGGGACCGGGCCGCCGCCTGCAGCACCGCGACGTTGGCCAGCGCCTCATCCAGCCCGACCTCCACCCGGGCCGTGCCGCGGATCGCACCGGCGAACTCCTCGATCTCCTCGCGGAGATGATCGCGGGGGGTCAGCGGCACGGCATCCGCCGCGAGAACGCGCGAGTCCGGGTCGGAGCTGTCCGCGCTGATCACCGTGCGGGTCAGGCTGGTGTGCGCGTCGGTCTCGGCCGACCTGCTCCACCAGGAAAAGTCCAGCTCATAACGGAACCGCGCCGCCGAGCAGTACATGTCGATGGTGAAGCACCCCGGGGAGAGCCAGTTACAGCCGAGGTAGCCGAGGGAATGGTCGAATTCCAGCAGCACCCCGACGGCCAGGTGGTTGGCGATGCCGGGCCTGGGTGCCTGGCCCATGGCGACCGCCCGCCGGGCGGACCCGAGCAGGTACTGCAGATTGTCGATCTGGTGGATGCCGAGCTGGGTCAGCGGGCCCCCCGGAGCCTGCACCGGGTCCGCCCGCCAGTCCCCTTCCTTGAGTTCCAGCCCGCGCTCGTTCCCGAACACCGCCTCGACCATGGACGGTCCGCCCGCGTCCCCCGTGTCCAGGACCTGCTTCATCGCGCGGAGCCCGGACAGGCGGCGGGCGCTGTGCCCGCACGCGAAGACGATGCCGGACTCCCGGACGGCGTGCCGGATCCGCCGCAGGTCTGCGAGGTCAACCGCGACCGGCTTTTCCGTGTACACGTGCTTGCCCGCCGACGCCGCCGCCTCGATCAGCGGGGCATGCTGGTCATTCGGCGCGGTGATCACGATGCCGTCGATGTCAGCGCGGCCCAGGACAGCATCGAGTGACTCATCCTCCCCGCATCCGAAGTCGGCGGCGAAACTCCGCCGCCGCTCCGGGTTACGGCTGAAGCAGCTGCGCAGTTCCACCACACCGCTGCGGGCGTAGGCGCGGGCCATCACCCGCGCCCACCGCCCGAGGCCGACCGCGGCCAGGCGGACGCGAGGCTGGCCCGCGTCCGCCCGCGCCGGGTTCTGCGCTGGCGCCGGGTTACCTCCGGTCACGATGATCCCAGTGCGGCCGCCGCCGCGCTGGCGTAGGACGGATCGACGATCTGGCTGTAACTCGGCTGCGATGAGATGTCCTTGTACTTGGCCAGGATGCCGGCGGTGTAGTCGACCTGAGCCTGGTTGAGCCCGGCGCCGTTGGGCCAGGTCCCCGATCCCCGCAGGAAGTTGATCGCATACGCGACCGCAGGCTGGTCCTCCTGGGTCGTCTTGGTCGCCAGGCTGATCAGGGCGGCATTGTTGGCCGGGCTGTTCATCCACCGGTCGGCCAGCATCATGGCGGTCAGGAACCGGACCACCACGTCATGATGCGCTTTGCCATAGGAGTCGAGCATGCTGAGCCCGCCGTACCACCACTGCGGGATGGACCGGTATTCCGACGACAGCACCGAGGCGCCCTTGAGCTGGTGGGTGATCACGTAGGCGTCGTCGGCGTGGAACACCGCGGCGTCGATCTTCTTGGCCACCATGGCCGGCACGAACTCCGAGCGCACCATGTTGATCGGCTTGATCTGGCTCAGGTGGACCCCGGCCGGCTCCAGGCAGGCCTGGAGGAGGGTGATGGAGAACCCGTCGGTCCCGGTAGAACCCACCGGCTTGCCCACCAGGCCCCTGGCGGTCTTGATGCCAGGGGCACCGATGCACTGGGTGTCGAGCTTGGTCCCGTAGGACCAGATCGCGTGGATGGGCGCGTGCTGCGCGGCGGCCTCGATCGAGTCGGTAGCCGAGCTGAACCCGAAGTCGATGCTCCCGGCGGTGGTGCCGAGTTCGGTCTGCAGGCCGTTGGGCATGCTGATGAATTTGACGTGCAGGTGCTCCTTGGCGAAGAAGCCCTTGGCCTGCGCCACGTACGGGGCCATGAAGATGGCCTTCGGCGGCGACAGCGCGATGCCGACGTTGACCGTGGCCCAGGAGTTGGAGCCGGAGCCAGAACTGGAACCGGAACCGGAACTGCTGCCGCAGGCGCTCAGCGCGAGCGTGGTGACAACGGCGCCGGCCACGAGCCACCGGGACCGCGACGCGCGGGTGGTGCTCCGTTCAGGCCGGGTGTGCGGAACCTTCATGGGACCTCTTAAGGGGTGCTGGATCCTGCGGGGTGCGGAGAGATGGGTGTGCGCGGATGTCAGCGGTCAGGGCACGCTGGGCGGATCTACTTCGCCCATGGGGCCACCTTGCGCTGAACGAACGTGATCAGGGCGCGCAGCGACACGCCCAGCGCCATGATCACGAGGAGGACGGCGAGCGCCTGATCGGTGTGATAGGTCTGCGCCGCCGTTTCGAGCAGGTTGCCCAGCCCGGTCAGTTGCGTGAAGATCTCGGCGATGAACATGCCGACTAGGCCCATGGCCACGCCTTGCGCGGCGCCAGCGGCGATGTACGGCACGGTGCCGGGCAGCAGGACGTGCCGCCACAGGCTGATCCGGCTCATCCGCAGCGAGCGGGCGACTTCCAGCAGGTCAGCGTCGAGGTTGCGGACCCCGTACGACACCGTGACCACGCTGGGGAACAGCACGAACAGCGCGATGATGAGCTCTTGGGTGAGCACCCCGAATCCGAGCCAGATGCTCAGCAACGGGACGATCGCGACCATGGGGGTCGCGTACAGCGCCTGGAGGTACAGCCCCACCGCGGCCTCCGCCTTCTGGTAGGCGCCGATGCACATCCCGATGACCACGCCCGCCACCAGGCCGGCCAGATAGCCGAGGGCGAAGGTCCACAGGCTGTACCCGATGGCACCGGGCAGCCCGCCTTGGCGCCACAGGTGCCCCAGTGCGGCCAGCACCTTGGTGATCGGGTCGAAGATGATGGCGACGGTGGTCGAGCCGTACCACTGCCAGGCGGCGAGCACGACCACCAGGGAGACGATCCGGATGGTCAGGTAGGTCCGGCGGTCCCGGCGGCCCCGCCGGCGGCGGCGTGCCGCGATGGCCGCCTCGATCTGCTCCCGGGTGCCGTCGGCCACTTCTCCGGCCGATGCCGCGGCCGATCTGGCCAGGCCGGCCGCCGCCGGCGAGCCGGTGCTGTTCATGCCCTCGCTCATTGCTCACCTGCCCGGTCGATGGCACCCTGCCGGAGCAGGGCCCAGATTTCCTCACGCAGCCCGGCATAGCCGGGATGACGGCGGACCAGGGAGATGGTGCGTGGCTGCTCGATGGGAACCTGGATGTCCCGGACGATCCGGCCCGGCCTGGCCGCCATGACGAGGATGCGGTCGCCGAGAGTGATGGCTTCGTCGATGCTGTGGGTGATGAAGACGATGGTCTGCCGCAGCCGCTCCCGCAGGGCCAGCAGATCCTCCTGCAGAACCTCCCGGGTTTGGGCATCAACGGCCGCGAATGGCTCGTCCATCAGGAGCACGTCCGGAGCGGTCGCCAGGGCCCGGGCGAGACCCGCCCGCTGTTTCATCCCGCCGGAAAGCTGCGCCGGGTACTTCCGTTCGTGCCCAGCCAGGCCCACTGCGGCGATGGCCTCGTTGACCCGCTGGTCCAGCTGGCCGCGGCTGGTCCGGGCGAGTTGCAGCGGGAGGGCCACGTTGCGGTAAACGCTCTTCCACGGAAACAGGCCGAAATGCTGGAAGACGACCGCAACTCGCGGATCAGGCCCGGTGACCGTGGCCCCGCCGATGGCAACGCTGCCGTGGTCGGCCTCGGCCAGCCCGGCCATCATGCGCAGCAGGGTGGTCTTGCCGCAGCCCGACGGCCCGACGACACAGACGAACTGGCCGGCCTCCACGGTCAGGCTGATGTCCTCGAGCACGATCCCGCCTGGGAACCATTTGTAGACATTCCGGCAGTCGATCCGGCCATCTCCGGATGGGCCGGCCGGATCCGCGCCCGGCCCGCCAGGGACGGCCGCGCTGGAAGCCGGAACTTCCGCTGCCGACGCCCCAGCTCGCGGATGAATCCTGTCCGGCATGTGGGCGGGCCCCCTTCGCCTCGGGTAGGTCGGCCGGTCATCTAAGGTCTGACCACAGTGTTCGGGGACAGTAGCCGGGGGTTCGCGGGCCTGTCAACGATTTCAGGGTAGATGCCCGTATTTATGCAGCTCATAATGCCGATATGGCAGGATCTGTTGACACCATCAGGTGTCCCCCCTAATTTGTTCTTCGCAAACAGAAGAGGTCTGACCACGGAGGTAATAGTGATTCAGCCCGCCTCCTCACCCCCATCCGGCGGCCCGGCGTTCCTGGCCCATCACCGGGGTGACGATGTGGCCGTCGCGGTGCGTGACGCTGAACCGGGCGACGCCAGCGGCGCCTACCTCGAATCGGGGGACCGCTTCGAGATCGCGATCCGCGCGCCCATACCGCTGGGGCACAAGGTCGCACTGCGGGATCTCGCCGAGAACGAGCAGGTCACCGAGTACGGAGTGCTCATCGGCCTGGCTCGCTGCCCGGTCGCGGCGGGGGATCTCGTGCATACCCACAACCTGAGGAGCGCGCGGTGGCGAAGCAGCGTCTGACCGGCTACCGGCGGCCCGATGGGCGCGCGGGAATCCGCAATCACGTCCTGATCATCCCGGTCGACGACCTGTCGAATGCGGTGGTCGAGTCCGTAGCGAAGGCGATCCCCGGCGCCCTGCCATTGCCGCACCCGTATGGCCGGCTGCAGTTCGGCGCTGACCTCGACCTGACCTTCCGGACGTTGATCGGGACGGGCGCGAACCCGAACGTGGCTGCGGCGATCGTGATCGGCATCGAGCCGACCTGGACCGAACGGATCGTGGCCGGCATCGCGGAGACCGGCAAGCCGGTCGCTGGGTTCTCCATCGAACGCCACGGCGACCTGCGGATCCTCGAGATGGCCGCTCGTCGGGCCGCGGAGATGATGCAGGACGCCAGCGAGATCGCCCGGGTGCCCGTGGAGCGGGGCGAACTGCTCATGAGCATCAAGTGCGGCGAGTCCGACACCACGAGCGGGCTGGGCGCCAACCCGGCCACCTCGGAGGCGGTGGACCGGCATATCGCCGCCGGTGGAACCGTCATCTTCGGGGAGACGACCGAGCTCACCGGCGGTGAGCACCTGATAGCGGCACGATGCGCCGACGACGAGGTGCGCAAGAAATTCCAGGCCTTCTTCGACAACTACTTCGCCATGGTGGAACGGACCGGCGCGAACCTGCTGGGTTCCCAGCCCACGCAGGGCAACATCCGCGGCGGGCTGTCCACGATCGAGGAAAAGGCCCTCGGCAACATCCAGAAGACCGGGACCGCCCCGGTGGTGGACGCGCTGGCCCCGGCGGAGCGGCCGACCCGTCCCGGGCTGAACTTCATGGACACCTCCTGCGCGGCGGCGGAGTTTATTACCCTCACCGCCGCCGCGGGGGCGGTCATCCACCTGTTCCCGACGGGCCAGGGCAACGTCGTCGGGCATCCAGTCGAGCCGGTCATCAAGATCACGGCCAATCCGGTGACCCTGTCAACCATGAGCGAGCACATCGATGTCGATGTCTCGGGCCTGCTGCGGTTGGAGTATGACTTGGCCGCGGCGGGGACCACGCTGGAAGATGTCATCGACCGCACGATCAACGGGCGCCTCACATGTGCCGAGGCCCTTGGTCACCGCGAATTCGCGCTCACCCGGCTGTACCAGAGCGCGTAGGAGCCACCATGTCCGACGAGCCTGCTGTGTCTGGTGGCGCAGCCCTGGCCAGCCAGGCCGCCTTCGGCTGGCGGTGGACGAGCTCGAAAGAGCCGCTGTTCCGGCGGGTGGCCGATCAGATCGAGCGCTTCGTCGAGGGCAACGGGCTCGCCCCTGGCGCCCGGCTGCCGGGTGAGCGTGAACTGTGCGAATTGCTGGGCGTGAGCCGCGCCTCGGTACGAGAGGCCCTGCGGTCGCTGCAAACCCGGGGGGTCGTCCGTGTCCGCCACGGCAAGGGCGTCTTCGTCGCCTCGCCTGACGAGGGCGAACGTGCGATGCAGCGGTTCTCGCGGCTGCGCGAGGTCGGCTTGGAAGAATTGTTCGCCATGCGCGAGGTGCTGGAGGTCCCGGCGGCGGGGTGGGCGGCGACCGAGGCCACCGATGAGCAGATCGCCGAACTCGCCCGCACGTACGAGGACCTGCAGCAGGCTGTCATCGCCCGGAGCTCGCCGCGGGAACTGCAGGTCATCGACGCCCGGCTGCACCTGCAGATCACTGAGTACGCGAACAACCGCTTCCTCACGATGACCCAGGCGATCCTGCAGGAGATGCTGGCCCGCAGCATGGATACCACCCTGTCCATCACCGGCCGCCCCGCGCGGTCCGTCCGTGAGCATGCGGAGATCGTCGAAGCCCTCATGGCGCGGGACGCGGCCGGCGCGCGCGCCGCGGCCCGGCGGCACATCCGCAGCACCCGCCGCGCCGCGCTGCGCCGGGTCCAATACGAGAGAGAACATGAGGCGATGGCCAAGCCGGCCGGCCCGCCCGCCCCATCACCTGGCATATGACACGCCAGGCGCGTTCTGGCGCCTCATTCCGGGTTCCTGCGTTCACGCCGAGTTACCTTAGGAAATGTGTTTGCATGCGCCGTTCCTCCCCGGCCTGTGCCGGGTGCCCCGCTCGACGCCGCGCGCCGGGCTGGCCAGCCACGGCACGAGCAGGTCGCCGCAGCGGCCGCGGAGTACGCTCACGGCGGTAACCCCGGTCCCATGGCGGCCGCATGACTTCCCTGGATGACGCCAGTAAGCGCGGGGCGGCCCCGGCCGATCATGCGGGCAGCATGCTGTGCCGCCTGCTGATCAGCCACCCGGACGTGGTGGACATCGAGATCCTCGGCCAGGCCGAGATGATCGAAGGAACCATCTCATACTCACTCGGCGTGATGCTGCCGGGCGGCCGGGAACTCTACATCGACGTGGAGGACGCCCCCGCGCATCGTCCCAGCGCAGGCCGGTAGCGAGCAGGCCGGGCCTGACCGGGCGTATCTCGCCGGATGCGAACATCGTCGGGCTGGGTGTCGATTCCGGCGGCGCCGGTTCGTGAACAGGATGAGGGCCGGCATGGTGCCGGCCCTGACGAAGGGAGAACCGACATGAAGCAGTACCTGCTCGCTGTCCATGGGGTCGAAGGGGAGCCTGCTCCTCCCGAGGCGCAGGTGCAGCAGATGTACAAGGCGGTCGACGCCTTCAACGCGGAGGTCCAGTCGGCTGGGAACTGGGTGTTCGCTGGCGGCCTGCACCCGTCGTCCACGGCCACGGTCGTTCGCGCCCAGGGTGGGCAAGTGGTCACCACCGACGGGCCGTTCGCGGAGACCAAGGAGCAGCTCGGCGGCTTCTGGGTCATCACGGCCCCGGACCTGGACGCCGCGCTCGAATGGGCGGCCAGGGGGTCGGCCGCCTGCGGCGCGCCGGTGGAGGTCCGGCCGTTCCAGGAGGGCCCGGAGGAGTAGATCGTGCCCAGCGCGGATGGCGCCGCCCTGGAGCGGGCCTACCGGGAGAGCTCGGGGCGCGCGGTGGCCACTCTGGCCCGCCTCTTCGGCGATATCGACCTCGCCGAAGAGGCGGTCCAGGAGGCCTTTGCCGTGGCCGCTGAGCGCTGGCCGGCCGCCGGGGTGCCGCCCAACCCCGGTGGCTGGATCGTCACCACGGCCCGCAACAAGGCACTGGATCGCGTGCGGCGGGAGTCGTCCCGCTACAGCCGCGAGACACAGGCGGTCCTGCTGCACGCCGACGCCGAGCCATCGGAGGTGGGACCGGTGCACGATGACCGCCTGCGGCTGATCTTCACCTGCTGTCACCCGGCGCTGGCCGCCGAGGCCCAGCTCGCTCTTACCCTGCGGCTCATCGCCGGGCTTCAGACGCCTGAGATCGCCCGGGCCTTTCTCGTGGCCGAGGCGACGATCGCCCAGCGTCTCGTCCGGGCCAAGCGGAAGATCCGGGCCGCCGGCATCCCCTACCGCGTGCCCCGTGACGCGGAGCTGCCCGACCGGCTCCCCCTCGTGCTGTCGGTCGTCTACCTCGTATTCAACGAGGGATACACGGCCTCGGCCGGCGACGGCCTGATCCGCTCCGAACTGTGTGCCGAGGCCATCCGCCTCGCGAGGTTGCTGGCCGGGCTGATGCCCGACGAGCCCGAAGCCATGGGCCTGCTGGCCCTGCTGCTCCTGACGGAGGCCCGCCGCCCGGCCCGTACCGGGCCCGGCGGCTCGCTGGTGCTGCTCGCCGACCAGGACCGCAGCCGGTGGGACCACGCCATGATCGCCGAGGGCCAGGATCTCGTCCGGGCCTGCCTGCGCCGCAACCATCCTGGGCCCTACCAGCTTCAGGCTGCGATCAACGCCGTGCACAGCGACGCACCCACGGGCGCAGAAACCGACTGGGGGCAGATCCTGGCGCTCTACGACCAGCTGATCGCGGTGACGCCCACGCCCGTCGTGGCCCTCAACCGCTGCGTGGCTGTCGCTGAAATGCAGGGTCCTTCCCTCGCGCTCGAACTCGTCGACCAGCTCGGCCTCGATGGCTATCACTTGTTCCACTCGACCCGCGCCGACCTGCTACGCAGGCTCGGCCGGCGTGCGGAGGCCACGGCCGCGTACGACGCGGCCATCGCCCGCACCGCCAACCGCGCCGAGCGGTCCTTCCTCACCCGCCAGCGAGACAGTCTCTAA
>JAWWPY010000154.1:0-6631 GCA_033854735.1 Streptosporangiaceae bacterium
CCGGCACCGACGCGGTCAGCGACCTGCCCTTCCTGTCGGCCACCAACGGCTGGGGGCCGGTCGAGCGCGACACCAGCAACGGTGAGCAGGCCGCAGGCGACGGCCACCCGATCACCATCAACGGCGTCACCTACGCCAAGGGCCTCGGCACCAACTCGATCAGCGACGTGGAGGTCTACCTCGGCGGGCACTGCACGCGGTTCACCGCCATGGTCGGCGTCGACGACGAGCAGAACGGGGCGGGCACAGTGACCTTCAGCGTGGCCGCCGACGGCAAAACCCTGGTGACGACCCCGACCATCCGCGGGCACCAGCCGGCCACGTCGCTCGACGTCGACGTCACCGGCGCCCAGGTCGTGGACCTCATCGTCGGCGACGCAGGCGACGGCAACGGCAGCGACCACGGCGACTGGGCAACGCCGACCCTCACCTGCGCGTGACCGATCCGCGCGGACCCGGTGCACCAACGGATCGGGGTCACGCAGTGGCGCGGTGACGGCCCAGCAGCGCCGCTGTGAGCAGTTCGCGACAGCCGTTGTGGAAACGATTGCACAGATGGCGGGCACCGGCCGCCTGGCCGCTAATGGCCTAGTAGCCAGCGTCCGGGCTCGACGAGCTTGCGGGCCTCGGCGGGTCCCCACGATCCAGGCGCGTAGGGGACGATCTTGGGCGGGTTCGCCAGCAGCGGCTCGGCTACCTTCCAGACCGCCGCCAGCCCGTCCGGCCTGGTGAACAGCGAGCGGTCGCCGGTGAGCACGTCGTGGATCAGCCGGACGTAGGGCGGCAGGGGATCCGCGCCGGCCAGGCCGGACAGCGGGATCGCGGTGCGGGCGACGTCGAGGTCCAGCTCCGGGCCGGGCTTCTTGGCCACCAGTGACAGGTCGATCTCACCGTCGCCGGCGAGGGAGAACGACAGCACGTTCGCCGTCGGCGGCAGGTGCCCGGTGAGCGGCCCGGCCGGCTCGCGCAGGATCAGGCTGACCCGCTGCTGGGCGGCGGCCAGCCGCTTGCCCGTGCGCAGGTAAAACGGGACGCCGCGCCAGCGGTCGTTGTCGATCCACAGGCGAGCCGCGACGTAGGTGTCCTGCTGGGAGCTGGCCTCTACACCGGGCACGTCGCGGTAGCCGGCGAACTGGCCCAGCACCACCTCGGCCGGGTCCAGCGGCCGGAAGCAGCTGATCACCTTCTCGCGCGCGGCCTGCAGGTCGAGGGCGCCGAGGCTGGCCGGAGGCTCCATGGCGATCTCGGCGGCGACCTGGAACAGGTGCGTGACGAGCATGTCCAGCACCGCGCCGGTGGCGTCGTAGAACTGCGACCTGTCGGTAATGCCCAGCTCCTCGGGCACGTCGATCTGCACGGACTCGACGTGCTCGCGGTCCCACATCGCGGCGAACAGCCCGTTGGCGAAGCGCAGCAGGTGCAGGTCCTGCGTTCCCTCCTTGCCCAGGAAATGGTCGATCCGGTAGACCTGCTGCTCGTCCAGCACCGAGTGCACGACCCGGTCGAGAGCCTGGAAATCCTGCTGCGACGTGCCGAACGGCTTCTCATAGACGGTGCGCGAGCCATTCGCCAGCCCGTGCTGGCCGAGAGCCTTCGTCAGCCCGCTGAAGGCGACCGGGGGGACCGCGAGGTAATGGATCAGCTGCGGGTCACCACCCACAGAGAGACGCGCCTTGGCCAGGACGTCCAGCAAGCTGCCGGGGTCGTCGGTGCCGAAGCCGCCGCCGGCGAACAGCACGCGCTGGGCGAACGTTTCCCACGGACCCGGCTCCGGATGCGGACCGAACTCGGTGAGCACATCGTGGACGTGCGCACGGAAGTCCTCGTGCGCGATGTCGCCACGGCCGTTGCCGACCAGCCGCCACTGCTTGGGCAGCAGCCCCTCCAGGGCCAGGCGATAGAACGCTGGTAGCACCATCCGCTTGGCCAGGTCGCCCGTCGCGCCGAACAGGACGAAGATCGTCGGGCCCGGGCCCGGGCTAGGGCCGGGGCCCGGGCTAGGCGTACGGGAACCTTTCGCGGGCACCATGGAAACTAACCTACCGACTGGCCAGGAGTCTGCGTGTTCAGCCTCCGGCCGCCACCCCGAGAGCTGCGCTCAGGGCGGCGATGATCGCTCCGCCAACGGTGATTGCGAGGAACGACCGGGTGAAGCTGGTCTGGAAGAACTTGTGACGAAGCCAGGCCAGGATGAGCAGTTCGCTCCCGACCACGGCTATCGCTACGGTGACCGCGGTGCTGTAGCTGGAGATGAGGAACGGAAGCGTGTGGAAGATGCCGCCGGCGAAGGTCCCGCCGCCGGTGATCACCCCACGCAGGATGGGGTTGCCGCGCCCGGTGAGGTCGCCGGTGTCGGATAGGCCTTCGGAGAAGGCCATGCTCACTCCCGCGCCCAGTGCGGTCGCCACGCCGGTGTAGAACGCCGTCAGCGGGTGGTGGGTGGCCAGCACCACCGCGAATATGGGCGCCAGAGTCGACAAGGACCCGTCCATCAGGCCGCTGAGCGCCGGCTGGACGCGCCTGAGGAGGAACGACTGGCTGCGGACGGGGCCCGGTGAGATTCTGGCGGGCGCGATGGCGCTCATGGCGGGGTCCTTTCGCGGCGGAACTGATCAAGATTGGGTGATGCGTGCGGGTGTCTCGGGGCGTGGGCCGGTTCGGCTTTCGGCTAGCATCGCCCCGCGCTGGCGATCCGGCATCATGGCCAGCGGCCGCCGGCCATGGACGCTGGCTGCAGTCCTCGCAGTACCGCTAGCAGGGCTGGGTGCCGCCGTGACCGCGCAAGCACGCCGATGCGCGATCATGAGCGGTGAGGAGCGCAGCGCCCGGCGTTGCTACCTGCCAGTGCTATGACCACGGGCGTCACCGGGTTGGTGATGTTGTGGTTCGTCACTGCGTGGTGCGGTATGGCTTATCTCAGCGGATAAAGGCCAGCGCACTACCGTGGCGTATCAGCTAGGCACGCGGCATCATGAACCAAGGCGGCGAGCAGGAGACCTCCCATGCGCTACCGCGTGACCTCCTTGTGGCAGCGCGATCATGGGCGGGAGTGCCGGTGAGCGGCGACGATCTGCAGGTGCTGGCCGCGGAGCAGGCGGCGCTGCGGCGGGTCGCGACGCTGGTGGCGCGCGGGGCGGCGCCAGAAGAGGTGTTCGCGGCGGTTGCCGAGGAGACCGGGCAGCTGCTTCCTGTCGATTCGGCGAGCATGTGCCGCTACGAGCCCGCCGGTATGCTCACGTTCGTCGCCCAGTGGGGCAGTGTGGTGGCCAGCTTTCCTGTTGGCAGCTGCTGGCCCCTCGGGGGGCACAACCTTGGCACGTTCGTGTTCGAGACCGGCCGTCCCGCCCGGGTCGACCGCTACGCCGATAGCTCCTCGGGCCCGCTCAGTGCTGGCATCCGCGGGGCGGGCCTTCGCTCGGCCGTCGCGACGCCGATCATCGTCGAGGGCTGCCTGTGGGGCATGATCGCCGCCGGCTCGATCATGGAGCAGCCGTTGCCAGTGGATGCCGAGGCGCGCCTGGCGTCGTTCACGGAACTGGTGGCAACGGCGATCGCGAATGCCGAGAGCCGTGCCGCTCTTGCCCGGCTGGCCGAGGAGCAGGCGGCGCTGCGGCGGGTCGCGACGCTGGTGGCGCGCGGGCCGGCGCCGGAGGACGTGTTCGCGGCGGTCACCGGGGAGGCCGGACGGCTGCTCGGTGCGCACCTCGCCGGGATGGGCCGTTACGAGGGTGACACGGTGACTGTCTTGGCTACCTGGGCCGCCGAGGGCGAGCAGCACCCATTGGTCCCAGGTCCGTGGCCGCTCGAAGGAGGCGATCTGGCATCAACGGTCTTCCAGACGGCCCGGCCTGTCCGGATAGACGATTATCACAGCGTTCCTGGGCGCATCGCCGCATTCGTCCGGGAAGAGCTCGGGATCAGCTCCTCGGTCGCCAGCCCGATCGTCGTGGAGGGGCGATTGTGGGGCGTCCTGTTCCTGCACTCCAAGCAGGCCCGCCAGCAGTTCCCCCCGGACACCGAATCGCGTCTCACGGGATTCACCGAGCTCATTGCCACGGCGATCGCGAACACCGAGAGCCGCGCCGCCCTGGCCGCGTCCCGCGCGCGGATCGCCGCCGCCGCTGATGAGACCCGGCGGCGGATCGAGCGTGACCTGCACGACGGCACCCAGCAGCAGCTGGTGTCGCTGATGCTGGACCTGCGCGCGGTGCAGGCGGCGGTGCCCGCCCAGCTCGGCGAGCTGGAGGGCGAGCTGTCGCGCATCGCCGGGCGGCTCGAGGACGTGTTCGACCAGGTGCGGGAGATCTCTCATGGGATTCACCCTGCTGTCCTCTCCGAGCGGGGCCTGCCGCCGGCGCTCAAGGCGCTGGGCCGCCGGTCCGCAGTGCCGGTCGAACTCGATCTGCGCGCCGGCCAGCGGCTGCCCGGCAAGGTCGAGGTGGCCGCGTATTACGCGGTGTCGGAGGCGCTGGCTAATGCGGCGAAGCACGCGCACGCCTCCATCGTGCACGTCGAGCTCGACGTACACGATGCGATCGTGCGGCTGGTGATCCGCGACGACGGGATCGGCGGGGCCGACCCCGCCCGGGGATCGGGACTGGTCGGGCTCCGCGACCGCATCGAGGCGCTCGGCGGCACGCTCGAAGTCACCAGCCCGGCCGGCAACGGCACCACGCTGCTCATCGAGATTCCCGTCGATACCCAGGACAACCCCACCGCGCCCGAACCGTAACGGGGCCCGCCTCGCCGGTCACGAAGCTTGCCGATGAACAGGAACGGCCCGGAGATGACGCCGGTGTCGTAGCCGAACAGCAGCGCCGCCGAGCGCCGTGATCGCCGCGCCGAGCAGGACATGGCGGCGGATGGTCGCGGAGGACAGCGGTACGGCTGACGTTCGCTCCTGGAGCCTAGACATGGTTCCGCACCGGCCCGGCAGGCACTGTCTGTTGATGGTGCGAGTCACGCCGAGGCGCAGGCGCCGCGCCGTAAGCACGCCGGACGACGGCGAAGGCCGCTACCACGATGGCGGCCACCAGCCCGGAGGTGTAGGCGCTGGCATCCACGGCGCCGGTCAGCTGGGAGAGGAGGCCGGTCAGGACGGCGGGCAGGCCCAGGCCGAGGTAGGCGGCGGCGAAGAAGAGGGACACGACCGCGGCCCGGTGCCGGGGCTCGGCGAGCCGGTTGATCTCACTCAGGCCGCTGCGGAAGATGAGCCCCACAGCGACCCCGCCGATAACGGTGCCGGCCAGGAACAGCCACAGCGCCCGGGCGAACAGTGCCGCTTCCAGCATGGCCAGGCAGCCGAGCAGCAACGGCAACCCGGCGGTCACACTCCGGCGGGCTGGCAGCCGGGCGGAGACAGCCTGGCTGACCGCCGCGACGATGAAGATCAGGAAGGACGCCGCGCCGATCAGGGCCAGGTTCTGCACCGCGAGGATTCCGTGCAGGAACGTGGGCACCAGGCTGCTGAAAGTCCCGAGAATGCTGAACGCCGCGAACACGCCGAGGCATGCCCCGGTCATCACGGCCCGCAGGCCGGGCGGGACGCCCAGGCGGGGACGGACCCTGACCGCGTGGTCGGGACTGCGGACCGGCTCGGGGATGACCGCGACCGCGGCGAGCGCCAGCGCGCAGACACCCAGGTAGGCCCAGAACACGCTGCTGGTCGGGTTGGCCACGTACGCGGCGAAGAACCCGGCGATCAGGGGCCCGAGACCGAGTCCGGTCATGTTAGTCCCGGAGGCCACCACCGCGGCAGCCTGGCGGTCCCCGCGCGGCTGGAACTCGGCCAGCGCGGCTGTCGCTGTCCCGGTGGCAAACCCCGCCGCCAGGCCGCTGACGATCCGCGCCAGGATCAGCAGCCCGACGCCGGGGGCGGCCAGGAACAGCGCGGTGCTGACCGCCGCGCACACCACGGCGATCGCCAGCACCTTCCGGCGGCCGATATGGTCGCTCAGGTCACCGAAAGCCACCAGCGCGAACAGCGTGCCGACGACATAGGCGGCGAAGACCACGGTGACCCCGAGCGGACCGAAGCCCATCTGCTTCTCATACAGCACATAGAGCGGTATCGGCAGAGTCCCGCCTAGCATCATGACCAGGAGTAGACCTGCCGTTAGGTAATATCCGCGGCGACTGGCCGAGACCACGGGGCCGGAGGTGGCCACGATCCTTGTGGCGCTCACCTCAACGTCCTTCGATTTCGTCGACCTCGTCGCCGGTGAGCTCGATGCTCGCGGCGGTGAGGATGGGATCGACCTGGTCAGCGCGGCGGAAGCCGATGCGGGTGATTTCAAGGCCGGTGGCTCCGAGCTGCGTGGTCCTTAGCTGTGTCTGCTGCATGGTTTCGTCTTTCACTCGGTAGGTCGAAGGCACGGCCGCGGTCAGGGCCTCGTGGGCCCGGCGTTACATGTCTCACGCTTGTGCCACGTACCGTCCACGATCACGCGGGGGCGCGGCGCTGTCGTCACGGCGAGCCGCCAATTCGACTACCGGCTAGCAAGAAATCCTGGGTTGCAGCGAGCACTACTAGACCGTCACCTGGAGCCGGACTGTCTATTGCTATGCGATTCCCATTTGCCTATAGCCCGTTCTCAGCGGGCGCCCGCATCCTTTGGGCCTCAGAGCTAAG
>JAWWPY010000155.1:0-48004 GCA_033854735.1 Streptosporangiaceae bacterium
GAGCCGGGTTCGTCGGTGCTGCGGTCTACTGGGGGGCGCTGCTCTTGGGGCCAGCGTTCTTTGTGGCGTTCCCATTGTTCCTTGAAGTGGGAGAGTGAGTCCCCCCAGGACCGGCTGTCCGGCGAAGCGGCGTCGGGACTGGGCTGCTCGGCTACCCGTGCTGCGCGTTCCTTGGCGCCGCCCGGAGCTTCGTCCGCGCTGGTTTCCCCGTCGCGGAGCTCTTGGCCGGCAGTATCTCGCCCGGGTGGTTCGGGGGACGTGGGGGGTTCTTCGGTTAAGTCGTTGGTGTCTAAGGATGTTTGGCTGAGCTCTTCTCCGTCTGGAGAGTTCGGGCTGGTGTCGGCGGGTTGCTCGTCCGGCAGTGGCAGTTCGCGGTCGGCGGGGCGGGCGACGGGGGGTTTGCGGGTGCCGTCGTCGTTGTAGGGGGAGGAGGGGTGGCCGGGTGGCAGCCGTTCCAGGCGCTGTGTGAGGTCGCCGGCCGCCTTTTCGGCTGCGAGCGGCCGGTCCTGTTGCCCCGCCACGCTGGCATCGCCTCCGGTTCGGCGTTCGCTATGGCGACATCGTAGGCAGCCCGCGGGCACCGACGGGCCGCAATGGCTGGCAAGGCATTCACAGCCAGATCAGGGCGGCGATGAAAGAGCTCGCTAACCCGCGGGTCGCAGCAGGCGGCCAGAGCGGCCAGGTCGCCGTCCGGTAGCTGATCTTTCACCCACGCGGGATCGACGTCCGCGAGGATCACTGTGTGGGCGGTGAACCCGAATACGCCAGCGCGCCCGTCAGTTGATTGCCGCAACGGTCACCGAGCCGTCCGGTGCCGGATAGCGGCCTAACGTTACGTCGTCGAGCAGCGCCCGCAGCGGTTCGGCTATCGGGTCTGCCATGATGCGCTGGTCCTCGGGGTGTAGTGCTGAGGTAGCTAGCCATCGTCCCTCGGCGGGGCACGCCAAGGAGAAAGGTTGGTGCCATGCGCAGGGGTGTGCTCGTCGTCGTGGGCCTCGTGATAGCGATCGCAGGAGCCGTCTGGGCCCTGCAAGGGTTCGGCCTCATCGGGGGCAGCTTCATGAGCGGCACGACTATATGGGCCGTGATCGGTCCTGTGGTCGCGCTGGCCGGCCTGGCGATCGCCGCGGTCGGCCTGCGTGGTCGCCACTGACTCGCGATCAGATGGCTCCGTCCCATGGTTGGCAGGGCGGCTCATTCGTCCGTGGACCGGCGGAGACGCTTGATCTGTGACCGCCGCTGCTTGGAGGCCAGTCTCCGTTCCTTTGACCCGCGGGTCGGCCTGGTCGGCCGCCGGGCCGCTGGCGGCGGTGCGGTCGCCGCGGTGAGTAGTGCGATGAGACGGCTGACCGCGGCCTCGCGGTTGCGCCATTGGGAACGGTGCTCGGAAGCGGCGATAGTGATCACTCCGTCGACGAGACGGCCAGCCAGCGCATGCAGCGCCCGCTCCTGGAGCGCCGGGCCGAGAGCGGAGGACGTCGCGAGGTTGTAGGACAGTTCCACGCGGCTGTCACTGGTGTTCACCGACTGCCCACCCGGGCCGGAGGACCTGGAGAACCGCCACGACAACTCGTCAGCGGGGATCGTCCTGCCCCTGATCACGATCGGCTCCGTCACGCCCCTATGATCGGCCGTCGGGCCACGCCGCGTCGAACCAGATCTGGCCGCTAGCCCGGACATCCTGGCGACGAGCCCGCTCAGGGCAGGTGGGTCAGGCAGTTGCCATCCGGCCACCGTGGCTGCTGGCCGCTCGGTGAGCGGTCGTTGACAACCGTCATTCCGTGTACGGGAATTGGCCAGTCACGGCGTCCCGGAACGCTTTGAGGGTCCGGGCGACATCACTGTCGCTGGTCTGCCAGTTGGACACCGACAGGCGGATGGCCTTCCGGCCGTCGAACGTCGTTCCGCTCATCCACGCCTCGCCGCTGTCCACCACGCGGCGGAGGACCCGGTCCGTTGTCTGGTCATCGCCGAACCGGAAGAGAACCTGGTTGATCACGACCTCGTTCAGGAGCTGGCAGCCGGGTAGGCCGGCCAGGCCCTCGGCGAATGTCCGGGCGTGCGCACAGGTCCGCTCCACCAGTTCCGCGACGCCCCGCTGCCCGAGGGACCTGAGCGCCGCGTAGATGGCGAACCCCCGGGCGCGCCGAGAGAACGCGGGAGTCCAGTCCATGGCGTCTCGGGGCTGCCCGGGGCCGCCCTGAACCAGGTAGTCGGCGGTGGCCGTCATCGCCGCCCGGTGAGAGCCCGGGTGGGCGCAGAAGGCCACGCCAGAGTCGTACGGGACGTTCAGCCACTTGTGGGCATCGAAAGCCCACGAGTCGGCGCGCTCGGCACCTTTGACGAGATGGCGCAGCGCTGGACTGGCGGCGGTCCATAGGCCGAAGGCCCCGTCTACGTGCAGCCACGCACCCGTCTCGGCGGCGGTATCAGCAATGCCATCAAGGTCATCGAAGGCGCCCGTGTTGACCTCACCGGCCTGGGCGCAGATGATCGTCGGCCCGTCCCCCGCGGCGAGTTCCGCACGCAGCCGGGGAACCTCCATCCGGCCGGAACTGTCGGCGGGGACGGTCGTCAGGGAAGCCCTCCCGATGCCCAGGAACCGAAGGGCGCGGTCGACGCTCACGTGCCGCCGCGCCCCCACCAGGACCCGGATGGGCGGGGATCCGTTCAGGCCCAGCTCCTCGACGTCCCAGCCCACCGCGCGCAGGACGTGGTGCCGTGCTGCGGCCAGGCCGGTGACGTGGGCCATCTGGCATCCGGTGACGAAGGCGAACGACGCGTCTCCCGGCAGCCCGAGCAATTGCTGGAGCCACGCACCCGCCACCTCTTCCACGACAGAGGCGGCCGGGCCGCACGCGTAGAAACCGGGGCACTGGTCCCAGGCGGAAGTGAGCCAGTCGGCCGCGAGAGCCGCCGGGAGGCTGCCGCCGATGACAAACCCGAAATAGCGGCCTGACGGCATCGCGATCAGCCCTGGCTCGGCCGCGCGAGCGAGGTCCTCCACCACCACCAGCGGATCGACGGGGCTGCGCGGGAGCGGTCCGCCGAGCCCCGAACGCAGCTCCTCGACGGTTGCCGACTCGGCGACCGAGCGGCTGTCCTGCGACTGGAGCCAGTCGGCCGCGATCTCCGCCGTGCGGATGAGCAGCTCGCCTGGTCCCGCGGTCCGACGGCGGGCTTGCTCGCTGGCCTGCATCTCCACCTTTGACGTCCTCTCCATCTTTGGGCGTCCTCCGAGATTCCGTGGCGGCTCTCATCAGGACCCTAGATGCGGCCGGAACCCCGGTCTTGTACGAGATTGCTCCCACCTAGGCTGATCGTGTGAGCAGAGCCCCCGGCCCCTCGTCGAACCCGCAGGAGGCCGACGGCGCTCGGATGTGGCGGGCTGAAGATCTCGGCGGCGTGGAGCTTTTCAGCGCCACTCTGAGCGAGTTCGCCTTCCGCCCGCACGCCCATGAGGAATTCTTCATTGCCCTCACCGAGGGAGGCCTGGCCACGCCCACCTACCGGGGGGACAGGCACGTGATCGGCCCCGGCGATCTGATCGTTCTCAACCCGGAGGAAGCCCACGCCGGCGGCCCGCCGGCGGAGGGGTTCTGGACGTACCGGGCCCTCTACCCACGCCCGGACCTCATGCGCGAGATCACTGCGGAGTTTCCCGGGGACGAGCGCACGACGCCCCGGTTCGGCAGCGACGTCGTCCGGGACCGGGAAATCACGGCGCGTCTCCGCCGTTTCCACAAGCTCTCGGAGTCACCCCGTTCGAGCATGCTCGAACGGGAAACGGGTCTCGCTGAGGTACTGGTCCTACTGGTCGGCCGCCACGCGGCATCCCCGCAGGTGCCCGGATCGCCCGGCCGGGAACGCAGGGCGGTCCGCCTCAGCCGGGAGTACCTGGAGGCGCATGCAGAGGAGAACGTGACCCTGCAAACCCTGGCCCGGCTGGCCGGCCTCAGCGCCTTCCACCTGTGCCGCGTCTTCCGGGAGGCTGTCGGAATGACACCCCATGCTTACCAGACGCAGGTCCGGGTGCGGCGCGCCAAGTCCCTGCTGAGGGCCGGGCTGCCAATCACCCTGGCCGCCGCGGAGGCGGGCTTCTACGACCAGGCCCACCTCACCCGGCACTTCAAGCGCATCGTGGGCCTGACCCCGGGCCGGTACGTCAGGTATGCCATCACCTGACGGCCAGGGGAAGGCGGGCGCTGAAGCCCGGCTAGTTGCGGCTGATCACGCGGGCGACGCCGGCGGCGATGGTTGTCGCGAGCAGCCAGCCTGCGGCGATGAGGGCGTAGGAGAACCACTGCTCCCCGCCGGCCGGGTTGAACGCATGCTTCTGGCCGAGATCGACCACGGGCAGCAGCAGGTCGAGCGTGTAGATGACGGCGTTGAAGTGGGGCGTGTCGCCATGCTGAAACGGCGGTGGCGGAGCGGCATGGAACACAACGCTCCCGGCCGCCAGCAGCAGCACAAGCCACAAGGCCGCCCGCCACGGCTGGTATCCGTAGCCGACCGTGAGGTCCTGCAGCCAGCTCCAGGCCCGGCCGAGCGGGGGCTTGCGGTCGCGCCGCAGCCGTTCCCGTGCGTACAGGACGCGGCGCGCCTGGGCGGGCTGGCCGGCTGCGATGTAGTGCGAAGCGAGCTGCTCGTAGGGCCCCGGCTCGTGGCCGTCCGAGTGCCGGGCCAGCCAGCGGAGCCGGTCGCGGGCCGGCAGCTGTGGTTCCAGCGCCTGGTAGGTCAGCCCGCTGAGATCCAGCGCCGCGGGCCAGCGCGCAGGGTCGTCGACCAGCACTCCGATCCGGGCGTGGCTGAGGTCCACGGTGCCCTGGATGGGTTCGGCAGGGAGGAGATTGACCCGGGCCGCCTGCAGGGCCTGGGCCTCCACCGCGTCCGCTGGGTTGATCAGGTGTGTCCGCTTGAGATTGAGCGTGCCTCCGATCCGGGCACCGGGTAGCCGCATCCGCCCGGTGACCGTCATGTCATCGCAGAACATGTCCGCGGCGACATCGGCGCGAGTGAAGCGGAGAGCTACCCCGCCGGGGTTCTCTAGACGGGCACCTTGCAGCAGCACCCGCTGTCCGACCCGGCTGGTGCGGAAATTCAGCTCGCCCCGGGCCTGCAACCGGGTGAGCACCAGCAGGCCTTCCACCGTCGCGCCCTCGGCCGATACGGCCGGCTGATCACCGGTGCTGTCCAGGCGGGCGTCGGTCAGGTTGAGCCTGCTGGCGATCCGGGTACCGATGCAGCTGACCTGGCCCGAGCAGGTGATCCCGGTGGCGTCGCAATCACCGATCGTGGCCCGGTCAAGGTTCAGCGCAACCTTTCCCGGATTGCTCAGCACCGCCCCGGCCAGCGCCAGATTGGCGCCCAGCCGGGCGCCGATCAACCGGACCTCACCTTCCGCGGTAAAGCCGTCCAGGCAGAAGACGCCGCCCTGCACGGTCAGGCCGCCGGCATTCAGCGCCGCCCCGGACGGCGCCGACAGCTTCGCGCCGGACAACCCGATGGTGGCTCCAACCTGGGTGTTGTGCAGCCGGAACTCCCCCTCGGCGGACATGCCGTCGCAGAGCAGCCTCCCGCCGATTACGGCATCGCTGAGCCTGACGGCCCGCTCCCGCGAGCCGGTTATCCGCGCGGAGGTCAGGTCGATGGTCCCGCCGACCTGGGCACCCTCCAGCCCGACCGTTCCGCGGGCGGTCAGGCCGACACAGTCGGCGTCCCCGTCGATGGCCAGCCCGTTGGCCGCCACGGCCACCTCGCCCGTACCCGCGTCCGCGGTCACTTCGCGCAGGCACACCTGCCCGGTGACCTTGGCCTGGTCGAGTCTGATGGCCGAGTCCACCACGGAGGACGAGAAGTTGAGGATCCCGTCCAGCCGCATCCGGGTGCCGTTGAAACCCGGCAGCCGGGACGCCACGATCCGCACCGTCTTCGCGGACGACTCGACAAAACGGGGCTCGCCATCGAAGTGGCAGTACTCGCAGACCAGCGGGCAGCTCAGGGTCGCGCCCATCAGGTCCAGGCGGCCAGTGATCCGCGCGCCACGCAGCCGCACCCCGGGGCTGAGCCCGGGCTCCGCGGCGCACGCGCCGAGCAGCAGCGCAGTGATCACTTCGGCGCGGATCGTCCGCGACGGCCCCCAGCGCCCGGCATTCTCAAGATCATCGTCCGCCGGGTCGCCGGCCCGCAGGTCGGCCCAGGCGCCACGCGGGAAGGCGGCCCAGAGCAACCGTTCTGGCTCGCTCAAGTCGGGCACGGGCACGCGCTCTATCCTGGGTTCCCGGGCCACAGATAACCAGCGATTCTCAGACACCGGCCAGGATGGGCCCTTATGTCAATTTCCGGAGTCCCTGCGCAGCCGACCTGGGATTTATGGGTGGAGTTGTGGCCAAGACGGCCATCCGATCGCGTCAGTCAGGGTCGCGCCGTCCAGGTCTGCTCCGGTGAGGTCTGCGCCGGTCAGGTTTACTCTGGTCAGGTCTGCGCCGGTTAGGTTCGCGCCGGTTAGGTTCGCGCGGCTCAGGTCCGCGTCGATGAGCTTCGCATTGGCCAAGTTCGCGTCGGGCAGTCTCGCGTCGGTCAGCTGCGCGCGGACAAGCCTGGCGCTGGTCAGATCGGCACCGGCTAAGTATGCGCCGCGCAGGTTCACGTGGCCGAGGTATGCGTTGGTCAGATCCGCGCGGGCCAGGTCGGAGCGGCGGAGGCGGGCGCGGCTGAGGTCGATCGGGTCACTATCGTGGCGAGGATCGCGGCGCCGGATGACTATGAGTGCGGCTTGCAGGTCGGACCGGGGCCAGCCGACGGCGTCGGGGTCGCGCTCGATCTCGTCGGCAGTGGCGGGGGCGTTGGCGTCGTCGTCGTGGGAGTGCTCGCGCAGGAACGCGGCCAGTACCTCGATCACCGTGGCGTGGTCGCGGGCTGAATCCCGGGCGATGCGCTCCAGCGCGTAGATGCCGCCGATGCGGACGTCGAGTTTGTCGGAGCCCAGGTGCTCGATGGCCTTGGTATAGCGGTCGGTCACCTGCCCCTGCTCGGTCAACTGGGCCATCCGGCGGGCCGACTCCTCACTATGCTCCAGCGTCCGCCGAGCGGTGTGGGCGTTGCGGGCGGTGTAGTAGACCGCGACGATCGCCAGCAGCCCGGTCGCGACGGTCAAGGCCCGGCCGCGGATCGCATCGAGCGCGGCGGCTTTCTCTCTACCCGACAGGCCGTTCACACCGTCCAGGTGATGCAGCACCCATACCGCGCCTGGCCCCAGCACCCACACCACGCCACCGGCCAGCAGTACCCCGCCACTGACGATCACCAGCAAGCCCGGCCGTGACCACCACGACACCGGCGCCCCGAACGGCTTCCGCTCCACCTGCATACATGGGAGCGTACGGCCGCAGACCGCCGCGAACAGAGAGCCCATCTACGACATCATTTGGTGATTCATCGAGCAGTGGTATCGCGCCGCCTGCCAGGAACAGCACCGATCACGGCGCCGGGAGTCGTTCCACTTCTTTGGAAGTGGGACGCCGTCCGGTGGTGTCGAACGACGCGTGAGCAGTGTCGGGCTAGCGTTTCCCGCCTCCGATATGAACGCACGGTCCTTCGGTGGACCGGCGCCAGGTGGTGTCGGTGGCGGGAACGCCGCCGCGAAGGCGCCTGTTTCAGGCGGTGGAGCGCTCGCTGAGCGGGCGGCGGCGCAGTTCCGTCTTCTGGATCGCCGGCGGCACGTATGCCTGGTCGAGGGTGCCGATGTCGGTTCCGGGCGGGACGATCTCATCGATCCGGTCGAGGACGTCGTCGGAAAGGACGACGTCCACCCCGGCGAGGAGGTCGTCGAGTTGGTCCATGGTGCGGGCACCGAGCAGCGCGCTCGTGACACCCGGGTGCGAGATCGCGAACGCCATCGCGAGGTGGGGCATCGACAGTCCCGCTTCTTCGGCGAGCGGGATCAACCGCTCCACCGCGTCCAGGCGCTGCTCATCACTGAACGCCGTGAAGAATTTCGCGCGAGTGACGTCGTTGTCCTGCCCGCGGCGGACCCGACCGGTGAGCATGCCCTGACCGAGTGGTCCCCAGACCAGGATGCCCATGCCGCAGCGCTGCGCGACCGGAAGGACTTCACGCTCGATGCTGCGGTTCAGGATCGAGTACGGCGGCTGCTCGGTACGGAACCGCTCCAGACCGCGCCGTTCCGCCACCCAGTGCGCTTCGACGAGGTTCGATGCCGGCATCGCCGAGGTTCCGAACGCGCGGATCTTGCCGCTGCGGACGAGGTCGGTCAGCGCGGAAAGTGTTTCCTCGATATCCGTGTCGGGATCGGGGCGGTGGATCTGATACACGTCGATGTGGTCGGTCTGGAGGCGGCGCAGCGAGTTCTCGACTGCCGTCATGATCCACCGCCGGGAGGCACCCTGCTGGTTCGGGTCGGTGCCCATGGCGCGGCTGACCTTCGTCGTGAGGACCACGTTGTCACGGCGGCCCTTAAGGGCCCGGCCGACAACCTCCTCCGAGTCTCCGTACGCGTCAGCGGTGTCGACGAGGTTGATGCCTGCGTCGAGCGCCTTGCGGATGATCCGGATCGAGTCCTCGGGGTCGGGGTTGCCGACCTGAGTGGCGAACATGAGCGCGCCGAGTCCGTAAGGGCTGACCTTGATGCCTGTTCGGCCAAGGCTTCGGTACTGCATGAGGGTTCTCCAGACGTGAGCGTGATGTGTGTAGACGCCTCCGTCGACGTACACTGACAGCAAGCGGAAGACCTTTCCGGAACTATACGGAATTGCTTTCCGGTTAGCAACAGGAGGACCATGGCACCCGAGTCGGTCAGGACGACGGCTCCGTCGGCGGGGCGCAGTACCGACCCGTCTCGGCGTCAGCGCTCTGACGCACAGCGGAATGTCGCCGCACTGGTGGGGGCCGCAAAGACCGTGTTCGCGGGCAGCGGTGTGGACGCGCCCGCGAAGGAGATCACGGATCTTGCGGGAGTGGGCGTTGGAACGCTCTACCGGCATTTCCCTCGCCGATCCGACCTCATAGTCGCCGTGTTGCAACACGAGATCGACGAGTGCGTCGAAGCTGCGGAAGAGCTCGGGACCACGCTCAGTCCGTGGGAAGCGCTCACGGGCTGGATCGAGCGCTTCACGGACTTCGTCGGCACGAAACGCGGGCTCGCCTCGGCGCTACACTCCGGTGACCCGGCCTACAACGACCTCCCGCAGCACCTCCTGGACCGGCTTGAACCGGCGCTCCAAACGCTCCTCGCCCGAGCAGTAGACGGCGGGTACGCGCGCGACGACGTTACGGCCCGGGAAGTCCTCATGACCATCGCCCTCATTTGTCAGCCGGTCCGCGGCGAGCAACCGAGCTTCAACCAGCGCATGACCGAAGTGTTCTTGGACGGACTGAGGTCGGACACAATTCGAGCAGGCGCTGGGCTGACAGGGCGGCCTCATGATCATGCCGCGAAGTCCGGTTGAGGATCCGTTCTGGGACGGCCGAAGCGCCAGATAGCGCTGCAACATCACCGCCACCTACCGTTGACGATCATAGGCAGGCTCGCGGCCGGGCGCGCTGGACAGTCCCTCCGCACGGAAGGTAATCAGGCATGACGGAGACGAGCACTGAGTGGATCGAAGGCCTAGTCAAACCGCTGCTGGTCAAGCCGGGTTCGACGGTACGGCTGACAAAGGATTTCGATCCCGGTTACCTGGGCGGGGTCCGCAAGAAGGACGAGGGCCTGACCCGGCTCCGCCACGGGGTGCAACTGCTCGCGGACTACCAGGACCGGCTCTCCGCCCAGAGCACCTATGGCGTCCTGGTCGTCCTGCAGGCGATCGACGCCGGGGGCAAGGACGGCACCATCCGGCACGTGATGACCGGGGTGAACCCGCAAGGGGTCACGGTGCACAGCTTCAAGGTCCCCTCGGCGGAGGAACTCGATCACGATTACCTGTGGCGGTACGCGCGGCACCTGCCCGCGCGCGGCCAGATCGGGATCTTCAACAGGTCGCATTACGAGGAGGTCCTCGTGGTGCGGGTGCATCCGGAGAATCTGGTCCGGCAGCGGCTCCCGGCCGCGGCGACAGGCCCAGATGTGTGGAAACGGCGCTTCCGGGAGATCAACGAATGGGAGCGCTACCTGGTCGACAACGGCATCCGGGTGGTCAAGCTGTTCCTGAACCTGTCCAGGGAAGAGCAGCGGGTCCGCTTCCTCAAGCGGATCGACCTGCCGGAGAAGAACTGGAAGTTTTCCGCCAGCGATGTGCGGGAGCGCCGGTACTGGGATGAGTATCAGCACGCGTTCTCCGACATGCTGTCGCACACGAGCACCGAGTGGGCGCCGTGGCATGTCATTCCGGCCGACCACAAGTGGTTCGCTCGGATCTGCGCCGCGGCGGTAATAGCCCAGACCCTGATCGAGATTGATCCCCGCTATCCCGTCCCGGACGAGACCGCACGGCAGGAACTGCTGCGGGCGAAGGCGGAACTGCTGGCCGAGGCGCCCCCGGGTACCCCGCCGGACCCGGTCGAGGCGAAGCTCGCCAACAAGTGACGGCCCGGCGAGCGTGCCCGGGAGCCCGGCCGGACCCGGTCGAGGCGAAGCTCTCGCCCAAACGGTGACCGCCCGGCAGGCCTGCCCGGAGCCCGCCGGACCGGTCGAGGTGAAAGCTCGCCCAACGGGGGCGGCCCGGCGAGCATGAGCACTCGCCGATACAGTCGGCGTTCCGCTTGGTATGTTTCCCGTTTGCCCCGGCCGCAGGGTGTGGGCACCGGCCGCGAAAGGGGCCGGGCCGGCCCGGGGCGTTCCGAAGGGGAGTGACACGATGCGTTTTGCCGACAAGACGGTCCTCGTGACCGGTGCGGCGCGCGGGCTCGGCGCGGCCATGGCGGCCGGCTTCGCCCGTGAGGGCGGGAACGTCGCGATCATCGACCTGCCCGGAAGCCAGGGTGGCGTGGCGGCGCAGCAGATCAACGCCTCGGGCGTGGCCGGGAGCGCCTTCTTCGTCCCTTGTGACCTGGCCGACCTTGACCGCACCGCGCAGATCGTGCGGGGCCTGGCCGGTGCGCACGGCGGGGTCGACATCCTGGTCAACAACGCGGCCATCTTCCCGCGGAAGGAGGTCGCCAACTACACCATCCAGGAGTGGCAGGACGTTCAGCAGGTCAACGTGGCCGCGGCGTTCGTGTGTGTGCAGGCCGTGCTGCCCGAGATGCGGGCCGCGGGATTCGGCCGGATCGTCAACATCTCCAGCGTCACGTTCTTCGGCGGGACGCCGTTCCTGGCACCCTACGTCGCGTCGAAAGGCGCCCTGGTCGGCCTGACCCGCGCGCTGGCCAGGGAGTGTGGCCCGGACGGGATCACGGTCAACGCCGTGGCGCCGGGGGCCTTCCCGACGGCGGCCGAGGCGATCCACCCCGATCCGGAGGCCTACAGCGCATCGATCCTGGAGCGGCAGTCCGTCAAGCGCCGGGGTGCCCCCGAGGACATCGCCAACGCGGTGCTCTTCCTCACCGCCCCGGAGTCGTCCTTCATCACCGGGCAGTTGCTTGGCGTTGATGGTGGGTGGGTAATGCACTGACCGCGGGCCTGGGTGCCGGCGTGGGATCCGGCTGGTCAGCTTCCGTCGTCCAGCGCGTACCGGAGGTACCGTTCGGCGGAGCGCCGGACCGCTGCGGCGCCGTCAGCTTCGACGACGCGTCCCCAGAATGAGCCATAGACGCGCTCGAACGGATAGGGCTCGAGCAGCGACAGGCCGCGCCGGATCACCCGCGGCCGCTCGGGGATCAGGTTCGGGAAGCTGCGCATGAAGCTCACCCACCGCCGGTCCGCGACGACCTGCACGATGTCGCCGGAGAACAGCGCGCCCCCGCCGCCCGGCCCGGCGGTCCCTGGCTGGCCGGTCCCGTGCTGGCCGGTCCCGTGCTGGCCGGCCCGGTGCAGCACCTGGCCGCCGTCGAAGTGGGCGCCGACGTTGATCAGGGTCAGGCCGTCGCCGATCTCGCGGGTCTCACCGTCCCAGAAGACGACCGAAGGGTCGGGCCGGGCGACCCATTCGCGGTCGGCGGCGTGGATGTACACCGGCGCGTCGAAGGCGTGCGCCCACTCGATCATGGTCCCGTAGAAATGCGGGTGGCTGATCGCTATGGCGCTGATCCCGCCGAGCGCGCGGACCTGGGCCACCAGGTCGTCGTCGAGGTAGGTGATCATGTCCCAGAGCACGTTCCCGGCCCCGGTCGCGATCAGCAGGGCGCGCTGGCCGATCGCGAACGGCGGGTCGGCGCCGACGCCGGTCACCCCCGGCCCTTCGGCGGCGATGCGGGCCCGGTGCCCGGCGGCGGTGAGCGCGGCCAGCGTCGTCCATTGCTGCCCGTCCCAGCCGACGTACTGGCGTTCGTCCAGGCAGACCGGGCAGTCGCTGCGCGGCGCGGCGTACTGGATGCCGCAGGTCCGGCAGATAGGCAGGTCGGTGCGCATGTTCCAGATATACCGGAGGGCGCCCGTCATGCGGAGGCCGGCCGCCTGCCGGGCGGCGGGAGCGCCGTGGCAACGCGTCCGGCGCCGGTTACCCGATCCGGCCGAACCCCCGGGGAAACCGGTGCAGGGACTCCCAGCCGTCCTCCGTCACCAGGACCAGTTCCCCGGTCTGCACACCCGCCCGCTCGTCCTGGGTGATGACGTTGGGCTGGATGACCACGGTCATCCCGGCGGCGAAGGTGAATTCCGCGGGCCGCCGGTCTTCCAGGTCCGCTCTGGTCAGCACGGGCGGCAGGTAACCGCCGCCGTAACCGTGGACGAGATCGTCGTAGACGGTGAACCCAGCGGCGGTGATGACGCCAGCGGCCGCGACCAGGTCATCAGCGGTCGCACCAGGACGGAGCCGGGCCGTCATCGCGTCGAACGCCGCGTCAGCGACCTCGTGCAGGTCCCGGTACAGGGGCGACGGCTGCGACCCGACGCTGAACGTGCGCAGCAACTGCCCGGGATAGCCCCAGTAACTCGCGCTGACCTCGCAGCTCAGCGCGTCGCCGGCGTGCAGGGGGCGCTGCGACGGCCACTGCGCGGGCACGCACTGGCTGGGCCGGGCCATGGCGGTGACCGCCAGGAAGTGAATGTGCGTGAGCCCGCCCGCCGCGATGTACGCGCTTTCCAGGATGGCGCAGGCACCGGCCTCGGTCACGCCGGGCCCGGCTTCCCGGGCCAGCGCGGCCACGGCATCGTCACTCATCCGCGCGCCTGCCCGCAGCCACTCCAGTTCCTCGGCGGACTTCACCAGCCGCAGGCGGGTGTACTCCCCGTCGAGGAACTCGACCTGGCCGGCCGCGGCCAGGAGCCTGTCGTACGACCGCGCGGGCACCGGGCCGATGACCCCGGTCCGGCTCCCCGCCGTGGCCCGGCTGGCCAGCAAGTCCAGGGCAGCGGCCAGGGCCGAGCCGCCCCCGGGGCGGACGTCCGCGTCGGGCGCGAGCTGGCGCGCGTTGGGAACGTGGTTGTTGTAGCAGACGAAGAGCACATCGCGTTCGCCGGGGGAGACGATGACCGCCGCCTCACGGGTCACCGGCCAGCCGGTCACCCACTGGATGGCCGATCCGGAACGGTCCGCGCCGTAGAGGAGGGCGTGATCGATCCCGCGCCGCTGGAGCAGGCCGGCCAGCGCGCCGCGGCGGCGGTCCATCTCGGCCCCGGTGAAGGCCGGGTACCAGGACCCGGGCGGCCCGGCACCGGTCCAGCCCGGCGTGGCGGCGGGCCACCCCGGCGTGGTAGCGGCCGAGCCCGGTACGGAAGCGACCGAGTCCGGCCCGGCAGCTGCCCCTCGTGGTCCGGCAGCGGGCCCCCCTGGAATGGCGCTGGGGTTCATCGGCTGGCGGTGGGGGCTCTCAGCCGCTCTCAGGGCTTAGCCCAGTACTGGCCAGATTCCTTGGTCGCCGCCATGGCCTCGGCCGTCTCGAACCCGGGGGCCAGCGAGGCCGATGTCCCGGCCAGCACCTGGTGATGATCGATGTTGAGCAGCCGTAGCCAGCTCTGCTGGCCGAAGGTGAGCGCGATGAAGTAGCCGAGTTCCACGAGTTCCGGCTCGGTGAAGTGCTGGTGCAGGCGTTCCCAGAGGGCGTCCTCGCTGGGCTGGTGCCAGGCGATGGCCTCGGCGTAGGCCAGCGCCGCTTTCTCCCTGTCGCTGAACCGGTCCGACTTTTCGAAGTTCAGCAGGTCGTCGTACTTGGCTTCAGCGAAGCCCTGCGCCGCGGCCTGCATCGACCGCTGGTTGCCGCAGTACTCGCAGTTCACCGAGCGCGAGATGTAGACCCGGCAGAGTTCTTTGATCCCGTGGTCGCAGACGCCCTCACGGAAGACGTCGTTCCAGGAGCGGGCGAACGACCGGAAGCAGGCAGGCACGTGGGCCCTGATGGCCGAGCTCTCCGGCCGTGGCGTGCCCTCGCGCTGGCATCGCTCCATCTCGGCCCGCATCTCGTCGTCCATCTGGTCCAGGGGCGCGTAACTGATGCGCTGCTTGTCTCCCATGGACTGCCTCCTGACGCCGTCGCCTGCCCGCCGGGCACCGTCCCGGCCCGCCAGTGCCGGCCAGCCCAGTGTCGCAGTCTCTGCAATCGCTTGCAATGGGCTTCAGCAGGCACATCGCAGGTTTACCGGGCCTTCCCTGCCGCTCAGCGGGTATACCGATTGGATGAGTCCCACTGCGGAGCACTGGAACAGCCTCACCATCGAGCAGAACTGGGACGGGCTGGATATGGTGACG
The DNA here is from genome assembly GCA_033854735.1 of Streptosporangiaceae bacterium. Taxonomy (GTDB): domain Bacteria; phylum Actinomycetota; class Actinomycetes; order Streptosporangiales; family Streptosporangiaceae; genus JAWWPY01. The sequence continues at coordinate 14,742 of JAWWPY010000155.1, forward strand.
CCCGGACAGGGCCCCATGGTTCCCGACGAATCGCTGTTCCCCCCGGTCGGCGAGTACGGGTTCCTGTCCGATTGCGAGACAACAGCCCTGGTCGCGCCCAGCGGCAACGTGGAGTGGCTGTGCCTGCCCCGGATCGACTCGCCGAGTGTCTTCGGCGCCCTGCTGGACCGGTCGGCCGGCGGATTCAGGCTGTCCCCGGAAGGCGTGACGGTCCCGGCGGCCCGCCGCTACCTGCCGGGAACCATGGTGCTGGAGACCAGCTGGGCCACCCCCACCGGGTGGCTGGTCGTCCGCGACGCACTGCTCATGGGCCCGTGGCATCACGAGAGCGAACTGTCGCACACCCACCGCCGCACGCCCACCGACTACGACGCCGACCATGTGCTGCTGCGCACCATCCGGTGCGTGACCGGCGAGGTGCAGGTGACCTTCGATTGCGAGCCGGTCTTCGACTACGGGCGGTACCCCGGTGTCTGGGCGTACACCGACGGGTCCTACTCGCAGGCCGTTTGCCGTGCGGTCGGCGCGGAGGTCGGGCTCTGGCTGACGCTCACCACCGACATGCGCCTCGGCTTCGAGGGCGGCCGGGCGATGGCCCGGACCCGGATGCAGGAGGGCGAGCAGCATTTCTGCGCGCTGTCCTGGACCGGCCACGAGTCGCCCAGAACCTATGAAGAGGCACGGCGCCGCCTGCTGTGGACCGCTCACCACTGGCAGCACTGGCTGGCCCGGGGCCGATTCCCGGACCATCCCTGGAGCCGCTACCTGCAGCGCAGCGCGCTGACCCTGAAGGGGCTGACCTTCGCGCCGACCGGCGCCATGGTCGCGGCGGCGACCACGTCGCTGCCTGAGGAACCCGGCGGCGAGCGTAACTGGGATTACCGGTACTGCTGGCTCCGCGACTCCGGCTTCACGCTCTGGAGCCTCTACGCGCTCGGCTTCGACTGGGAGGCCGATGATTTCTTCTGGTTCCTCGCCGATCTCGCCCAGCGCGACGACGAGCTCCAGGTCGTCTACGGCGTGGACGGCGAGCGGGATCTCACCGAGCAGGTCCTCGACCACCTGTCCGGTTACGAGGGCGCCCGGCCGGTCCGGGCCGGGAACGCGGCCTACAAGCAGCCGCAGCACGACGTGTGGGGCACCGTTCTCCAGTCCATCCAGATCCGGCTGGGCAGCTGGCAGCGGCTGGACGACCGGATGTGGACGGTGGTGCAGCGGCAGGTGGAGTGCGCGCTGAAATACTGGCGGGAACCCGACTGCGGCATCTGGGAGGTGCGCGGGCAGCTCAGGCACTTCACGTTCTCGAAGCTGATGTGCTGGTCGGCGGCGCAGCGCGGAGCGCACGCCGCGAGCGCCCGCGGAGATGCCGGGCTGGCCAAGGAGTGGCAGGAGGCGGCCGACGAGATGCGGGCGGACATCCTGGAACACGGGCTCGACCAGCGGGGGGCCTTCACCCAGCATTACGAGACGACCGCACTCGACGCGTCTCTTCTGCTGCTCCCGATGACCGGCTTCCTGCCCAGGGACGACCCGCGGGTCCGGACGACGGTCCTGGCCATCGCTGATGAGCTCACTGAGGACGGGCTGGTCCTGAGGTACCGGCCGGAGGAGACTGACGACGGGCTGTCCTCGGCCGAAGGCACGTTCACCATCTGCTCGTTCATGCTCGTGTCGGCGCTCTGCGAGATCGGTGAGACGCAGCGGGCGCAGCATCTGTGCGAGCGGCTGCTCTCGCTGGCTAGTTCGCTGGATCTCTACGCTGAGGAGATCGACCCGAGCACGGGCCGTCAGCTCGGCAACTTCCCGCAGGCGTTCACCCACCTGGCCCTGATCAACGCGGTCATCCACGTGATCCGGGCCCAGCGGCGGGGCCGGCCGGATGGTGGCGGCAGGATGGATGGCGGGATGGATGGCGGCGGAATGGATGGCGGCGGGATGGATGGCGGCTGAAACGCGCCGGCCCGGGGAATTGAGCCTTATATCCGAAAAGTCGGAAGGAGTAAGGGTGGCAGACATCATCAAGGCCGGGCTGATCCAGCAGAGGTGGACCGGTGACAAGGATTCCATGATCCGCGCGTCGGTCGACGCGATCGGCCGGGCCGCCTCGGCCGGTGCTGCGGTGATCTGCCTGCAGGAACTGTTCTACGGCCCGTACTTCTGCCAGGTGCAGGACGCGGACTACTACTCCTACACGGAGGCCATCCCGGACGGGCCGACCACCCAGCTGATGTGCGAGCTGGCCAAGCAGCACTCCGTGGTGCTGGTGGTGCCCATGTACGAGGAAGAGCTGCCAGGCCTGTACTACAACACCGCGGCGGTGATCGACGCCGACGGGCGTTACCTCGGCAAGTACCGTAAAACCCACCTGCCGCAGGTCAAGGGGTTCTGGGAGAAGTTCTACTTCCGGCCGGGGAACATGGGCTACCCGGTGTTCGACACCGCGGTCGGCCGGATCGGCGTCTACATCTGCTACGACAGGCACTTCCCGGAGGGCTGGCGCGCGCTGGGCCTGGCGGGTGCCCGGATCGTGTTCAATCCCTCGGCCACCAGCCGCGGCCTGAGCCAGTACCTCTGGCGGCTGGAGCAGCCGGCGGCCGCGGTGGCCAACGAGTACTTTGTCGGCGCGATCAACCGGGTCGGCGTGGAACCGCTGGGGGACAACGAGTTCTACGGCCAGTCCTACTTCGCGGATCCGCGTGGCCAGCTGGTCGGCGAGGCCGCACCCGACGCACAGGACGCGGTGCTGGTCCGCGACCTGGACATGGGCGTGCTGCAAGAGGTCCGTGACCTGTGGGCGTTCTACCGCGACCGGCGTCCTGACCAGTACTCGTCGCTGGTTGAGCCGTGAGGGCGCGGGCGGGCACGGGCGGCCCTGCGCTGCGCCTGCGGCGCTTTTACGCGCTGGGCCGCCCCTACCCGCCCACGCTGAATGTCTATCAGGACCTTGCCCAGCCACTAGCTCGAAACGGGAGGCCACAGCTATGCGCATCGTGATCAGTGGCGGCACGGTTGTCACGGCCAGTGGCGGGGTGGCGGCTGATGTGCTGGTGGATGGGGAGCGGATTACCGGGCTCGCGGCGCCGGGCACCGGGGAGGCCGGGAGCTGGGCGGCTGGGGCGGACCGGGTGTTCGACGCGACTGGGCGGTATGTGCTGCCGGGTGGCATCGATGTGCACACTCACATGGAGATGCCGTTCGGCGGGACGTTTGCCGCGGATACCTTCGAGTCCGGGACCCGGGCCGCGGCGTGGGGCGGCACCACCACGATCATCGATTTCGCGGTGCAGGCCAAGGGCACCTCGCTGCTCGCGACGCTGGACAAGTGGCACGCCAAGGCCGACGGCAACTGCGTGGTCGACTACGGCTTCCACATGATCGTTTCTGACGTGAACGACACGACGCTGAAGGAAATGGAATCCTGCATCGGCGCGGGCGTGAACAGCTTCAAGATGTTCATGGCCTACCCGGGCGTGTTCTATGCGACCGACGGGGAAATCCTGCGCGCCATGCACAAGGCCGCCGAGACCGGCGCCATGATCATGATGCACGCGGAGAACGGCATTGCGATCGACCAGCTCGTCGCGCGGGCGCTGGCGGAAGGCCGCACCGACCCCGTACAGCACGGCCTGACCCGCCCGCCGGAGCTGGAAGCCGAGGCCACTGGCCGGGCCATCACGCTGGCCAAGGTGACCGGCGCACCGCTGTACGTTGTGCATCTGTCGGCCGCGCAAGCGCTGGACGCGGTCACTGCCGCACGCGACACCGGCCAGAACGTATTCGCCGAGACCTGCCCGCAGTACCTGTACCTGTCGCTGGATGACCTGGCCAGGCCGGATTTCGAGGGTGCCAAGTACGTAGCGTCCCCGCCGCTGCGGTCACGGGAGCACCAGGGGTCACTCTGGCGAGGCCTGCGGACCAACGACCTGTCTGTGGTGTCCACCGATCACTGCCCGTTCTGCTTCAAAGAGCAGAAGGAACTGGGTCGCGGGGACTTCTCGAAGATCCCCAACGGGATACCTGGCGTCGAGCACCGGATGGACCTGCTGCACCAGGGGGTCGTCGCCGGGGAACTGTCGCTGGCCCGCTGGGTCGAGGTCGCGGCCACCACGCCGGCCCGGATGTTCGGGCTCTACCCGCGCAAGGGCGTGATCGCGCCCGGCTCAGACGCGGACATCGTGATCTACGACCCGCGGGCCGCCCAGACCCTGTCGGCCACGACCCACCACATGAACGTGGACTACTCGGCCTACGAGGGCTTCGCGATCACTGGCCAGGTGGCCACCGTGCTGTCCAGGGGCCAGGTCGTGATCGACGATGGCGAGTACCGCGGCGTCACCGGCCACGGCCGCTTCCTGGAGCGGCAACTGTGCCAGTACCTGAGCTAGGGAGCAAGGATGGATTTCGGCGTGGTCCTGCAGACCGATCCGCCCGCCCGCACCGTGATCGACAGGATGCGCGCGGCCGAGGACCAGGGCTTCCGTTACGGCTGGACCTTCGACTCGCACGTGCTGTGGCAGGAGCCGTTCGTCATCTACTCGCAGGTCCTGGCGGCCACGTCCCAGCTGATGGTCGGGCCGATGGTGACCAACCCCGGGACCAGGGACTGGTCGGTGACCGCCTCGCTGTTCGCCACGCTCAACGACATGTTCGGCAACCGGACTGTGTGCGGGATCGGCCGCGGCGACTCGGCCCGGCGGGTCATCGGGCAGCGGCCGATGAACCTGGCCACCATGGCCGAGGCGATGCACGTGATCAAGGAACTCGCGGAGGGCCGTGAGGTACTGCACCACGGCGGGGTGCTGCGCATCCCGTGGGTGCGCGACGGGAAGCTGGAGATCTGGATGGCGGCCTACGGGCCGAAGGCGCTGAAACTGGTCGGCGAGCAGGCTGACGGTTTCATCCTGCAGACCGCCGACCCGGACATCGCCCGGTGGACCGTCGGCTCTGTCCGGGAGGCCGCGCGGGCCGCGGGCCGCGACCCGGATGCGATCACCGTGTGCGTCGCGGCTCCTGCCTACGTCGGCACCGAACTGGGCCACCAGCGGGACCAGTTGCGCTGGTTCGGCGGCATGGTCGGGAATCACGTGGCCGACCTGGTCACCCGGTACGGCGACAACGGCCCCGTCCCGCACGCGCTCACTGACTACATCAAGGGACGCCAGGGTTACGACTACTCCCACCACGGCCGGGCGGGCAATCCGTCCACGGACTTCGTGCCCGATGCGATCGTGGACCGGTTCTGCCTCCTCGGCCCGGTAGCCGCCCACCTGGACCGGCTGCGCGAACTGGCCGACATCGGCGCCGATCAATTCGCCATCTACCTGATGCACGACCAGCCTGAGGAGACACTCGCCGCCTACGGCGCCGCGATCATCCCCGCGCTGGGCTGAGCCGCGTGGCCAGCGTCACTGGCCCGGTCCACGTCCGCGCCCGCTCCGGCAGGCACTCACCTGGCACACTGGGCCGGTGGCACAGACAGCAGATGCTCCCGTCCGCTTGCTCAGCCGCAGCCAGGTCCGCTCGCTGCTGCGCTGGCCCGAGCTGATCGAGGCGACGCAGGACGTACTCGTGGCGCTCGTCACCACCGAGGCGGTCGCGGCTCATGCCGCCGAGCTGCTCGTTCCTGGCGGCTCGCTGCACCTGAAGTCAGGTGCGCTGGTGGAGCCGCCAGTGCTCTCGGTCAAGGCCAACTTGCGCCCCGACGCGGGGGGCTCGGCCGGGGTGGTGCTCGCTTTCGACCCGGTGCGGTTCACCCTGCGGGCCATCCTCGACTCGGCGGACATCACGGCGATGCGCACCGCTGCCCTCGCTGCTGTCGCGGCCCGCCAGCTGGGCAGGCCCGGCCCGAGCACCGTGGCGGTGATCGGGGTCGGGCCCGTGGGCCGCCAGTCGCTCACAGCGTTGCGTGAGGTCCTGGAGGTGACCGATGTCCGGCTGTGGAGCCGGCACACCGGGCACGCCGAGGAGATGGCCGCGACGATCGACGGGCCGGTCAGCGTGCACCGGTCGCCGGGTGAGGCAGCGGCGGGCGCCGACGTGGTGGTCACCTCGACACCCTCCAGGGAGCCGCTGCTGTTCCCGGCCGATCTGCGCCCGGACGCGCTGGTGCTGGCGATGGGCGCGGACAGCCTCGGCAAGCGGGAACTTGGCGAGGGGGTGCTCTCCGGCGCGTCAGTGGTGACCGACATCATGGCGGACGCACTGTCCGTCGGGGAGTGTGCGTACCTGCCGGACGAAGCTGACCGGGCCCGCTGCGTCGAACTCGGAGAGCTGCTGGCGGGCAGGCGTGCGCTCGCCACGGGCCCGGGGCGTAGGGTGTTCGACTCGGTCGGATCGGCAGCGGTGGACGCGGCTGTCACCGGGCTTGTCCTCGCGCTCGCGGAACATGAGCGGGTGGGCACGGAGTTCCGCCTCGGCAGCTAGCGGCCTGTACGGCGGCCCGGCTCAGCGACCCGGGCCGGACGACTGGGTCACAGGCTGTGCCGGAAGGCGTCAATGCGGATGCGCTCCTCTAGCTGGCCCCGCCGGGTGCCGTAGACCTCAACCTGGAGATCCGACCAGACGCAGGCATGCACCGGCAGGATCTGTGTCCGGTCGCCCACCCGCAGCTCAGGCGGACCGGGGACGCTGAGCACACCGTGTTCCTCGGAGACCCTGCTGAACGCGCTGTCGGGCCGCCCGAGCAGGTGGCCGGGGCCGAACAACGGGTCGGTGGAACTGGTGAGGGTCTTGTTCCCGGCGTCCACGACCACCCTGGACCCGTCGGAGCTGACCACCGTGGCGAGCATGGTCGGGGCTATTTCGTCGGCGGTGCACGCCCAGCACCCCAGCGTGCGCAGGTCGTTGTAGATATACGTGCCCGGACGGATCTCGGTGATGCCGTCCGCCGCGTTCAGGTAGCGCGCGGTCAGCGTCGAGCCGGCCGACACGACGGCGACCTCATGGCCTGCGAGTTCGAGGTCTTCACGGACCGCCCCCATGATGGCTGCTTCCCGGCGGGCGACGCCCTCGATGCCGAGCTGGTCGGTCACGTCGTGGGCGTGCCCGGCGTGCGTGAGGATGCCGTGGAATCGCAAGCCGGCGCAGCGGCTGATGTAGAGGGCGAGTTCCGCCACCTCCCCGGGTGCTACGCCTACCCGGTGCATCCCGGAGTCCACCTCCACGAGCACGTCGAGCGGGTGCCCCACGCTGCGGGCCAGGGCCTGGTAGCCCTCGGTCACCGGCACGGAATCGGTGACGAGCGTGACCTCCGCGACAGCGCACACACCCGCCAGGCGCTCGAGTTTGCGCGCTCCCACGATGGGATAGGCCAGGGTCAGGTCCGTCAGCCCTCCGGCCGCCATCGCCGCCGCCTCGGTGACCGTGGAAACGCACAGCCCGGCCGCGCCTGCGGCGATCTGCCTGTGGGCCATTGCGACGCTCTTATGCGTCTTGACGTGCGGCCGCAATGCGAGGCCGGATCGCTGGGCGAACGCGGCCATCTTCGCGATGTTCGCCTCCGCCACATCGAGGTCGACCAGCATCGCCGGGGTATCCAGCAGGGGATCGCCGATCGGCAGGGGAAGCCGGGCGGTCCCGTCCAGCGGGAGGGGTGGCGCGGGCGGGGCCGCAGTGCCGGGCTGGCCGCTCACGAGGCGATGACGGCCGTCTTGACCTGGGTGAACCCTCGCAGTCCCTCGGCACCTTTCTCCCGGCCGAAGCCGGATCCCTTGAAGCCGCCGAAGGGCAGCTCGACGCCCCCTGACGCGCCGTAGGTATTGACGAACACCTGCCCCGACACAACATCGCGGATCATGCGCTGGGCGGTGCTGATGTTGCTCGTCCACACCCCGGCCACGAGCCCGTAGTCCGTGCCGTTGGCGAGGCGGACGGCCTCGTCGGCATCGTCGAACCGGGTCACGGCCAGGACGGGGCCGAACACCTCCTCGCGGAAGATCACGCTGGCCGGGTTGACATCGTCAATCAGGGTGGGCTGGAAGAAGAAGCCGCGGCCGAACCGCCCGCCTGCCAGTGACTCGCCGCCGTAGCGGATCCGTCCACCGAGATCGCGGGCGGAAACATAGGAGCTGACGCGGTCGCGCTGGGCCGCGGAGATCAGCGGGCCGAGGGTCGGGTCGTCAAGCGCCGGGCCGATGTCAACGTTGCTGAAGATGTCTGCGATCCGGTCCACGACAGCGTCGTGCACGCTGTCCTGGACGAGCAGGCGCGCCCCGGCCGAGCAGGTCTGCCCGGCATTCTGCAGGATCGCATTGACGATGGTCGGCACCGCCCGGTCCAGGTCGGCATCGGCGAACAGGATGTTTGGTGACTTCCCGCCAAGTTCCATGGTGACCGGGATGAGGTGCTCGGCGGCGGCGTGGCTGATGATCCGCCCGACCTCGACCGAGCCGGTGAAGGAAATATGCCCGATCCCTGGATGCGCGGTCAGCGCTGCCCCCGCTGATTCCCCGAATCCGGGCACAACGTTGATCGCCCCGTGCGGGAAGCCAGCCTCCATGGCGAGTTCAGCGATCTTCAGCGCGGTGAGCGGCGCCTCCTCGGCTGGCTTGAGCACCGTGCAGTTGCCCATGGCCAGCGCGGGAGCGATGGACCGGCCCAGGATCTGCAGCGGGTAGTTCCACGGGATGACGTGGGCGGTTACGCCGTGCGGTTCCCAGTGGGTGTGCACCGTGGTGTGGTCGTCGAGCGAGAAGGTGGCGCCGTAGAAGGTCTCCACCGCGCTGGCGTAGAAGTCGAAGTAGCGCGCCGTGATCTCGGTGTCGCGGCGGCCCTGGCGCAGCGGCTTGCCGGTCTGCTGGCTCTCCAGCCGTCCGAGCTCCGTGAGATCACGCTCGATCAGCGTGGACAGCCTGCGGAGCAGCCGGGCTCGTTCCGGGACCGCGACCCGGCGCCACGCCTGGCTCGCCTCGGCCGCCGCGCGGACCGCCAGGTCGATCTCTTCCGGGCCGCAGTCGGCCGTCGTCGCCATTACCTCGCCGGTAGAGGGGTCTTCGACCGCTACCTCGGCGGTGGTTTCCACCGGCTTGCCGTCGATGAGGGCGGGTACCTGCGCCATCGCAGTCATCTCCTTGCTGTGTGCGGTAGTGCGTCAGGCTCGGGCCAGGCGCCTGCTGAGCCAGTCGTCGACAAAGGATCCGGCCACGAGTACCGCCCCGGCGACGACCGCCTGCTCTCCCAGAACGCTGCGGGCGATCCGGATGCCCGGGGGCAACCGGAGCGAGAGGGCCGGTTGCAGGAGGTCGTGGGCGCGCGCGAGTCCACCGCCGATGACGATTGCCTGTGGATCGCACAACTGCTGGAGCCGCGTGACGATATCGGCGATCTCGCAGGCGGCCCAGCCGAGAACGGCCTGAGCCTCCCCGTCGCCGGCGCGGGCCGCCGCGGCCAGGGTGGCGCCGTCGCGGACGTTGCCCGTTCCGTTGCGGGCCCGGTACTGGTCAACGAGGCCGCGCGTGACGAGGCACTCGCCGAGCGTGCGCCCCGGCGTCCCGGTCGGGGTGGAAACCGGCCAGCCTGCTATCCGGCCGAAGCGGCCGTGCGCCCCGGAGACCGGGCTGCCGTCGAGGGTCATGCCGATCCCGATGCCACGCCCGATCTCCAGCACCACCAGAGAGGAGGCTCCCGGAAAGGTGCCGGCGTCGCTGCTCTCGGCGATCGGCGACAGATGGTCGTCCTGCGCGACGATCACCTCACAGCTCAGCTGCTCGCTGAGGTACTCGCGCAGGGGGAGCCCGTGCCAGGCCGCATGGGTCGGGGGGTCGCGGAGGACACCGCCTTCATCGACCACTGCGGCCACGCCAACCCCGATGCCCGCCAGGCGGTCGGCGGGCAGCCCGGCGGACCCGAGCATCTCCCCGATCTTCGCGCCCAGGATGGCGCACAGGCTGCGGCCCAATTGCTCGGAGGCGAAGGACAGCGAGACCAGCACCCGGCCGGAAAGCGTGGTGAGAGCCAGGCGTGTGGTCTCGTTGCCCACGTCGATTCCGGCGAGCACCGCGGCGTCCTCGCGGAAGCGGTAGACGGTGGGGGGCCTGCCCAGCCGCAGGCCGTCGGCGGCCGTGCTCTCCTCCTGCACCAGCCCAAGGTCGGCGAGGTCGGAGACCAGCCGGTGCACGGTCGGCAGCGACATCCCCACCTGGCGGGCCACGTCGGAGCGGGAGAGCGCGCCGCTGCTCCGCAGTTCCTGGATGATGCGGACCAGGTTGGCCAGCCGGACGTCGGCCGGGATCAGCGTGGATCTGGCCGTGGTGGTGCTCATGAGGTAACCATCTACCGCGCCGTGAAACCACCGTCGAGGACCAGGCAGCTGCCGACTGCGAAGGAGCTGTCCTCGGTGGCGAGGAAGAGCGCGCCATGGGCGATCTCCCGGGGGTCAGCCACTCGCATGATCGGCGCCCAGGATGCCTGCTCCGCTGCGGTCTGCTCAGGGTCGATGCTGTTGTCCACCTCCGCCTGCAGCAGCGGAGTGCGGGTGATTCCCGGGCAGAGCGCGTTGACCCGGATGTTGTGCCGGATCAGGTCGACGGCTATCGACTTGGTGAACATGATGACCGCGCCCTTGCTGGCGTTGTACGCGGGTGACTCCGGAACGGCGACGATCCCCATCTCGGAGCCCAGGGTCACGATATTCCCGCCGCCCTGGGCGATCATGTGCGGCACGGCGTGCTTGACGAGGGTGAACATGCCCTTGACGTTGGTGGTCAGGACGGCATCCCACTCGTCCTCGGTGAGCTGCTCGATGGGCATGACGCTGGTGATGCCCGCATTGCAGACGAGCACGTCGATCTTCCCGTGCCGCCGGGTGGTCTCCTCGACCATCAGGCCCGCGTCGGCCATCGAGCGCACGTCGCCCTGGACGGCGCTGACCGTGCCGTACTCAAGCAGCTCCTTGGCTGCCGCCTCCAGGGCGGCGCCGTTGATGTCGCTGATGACGACGCTGGCGCCCTCCTCGAGGAAGAGCTGTGCTATCGCCTTGCCGATCCCCGAGGCACCGCCGCTGACGAGGGCGCTACGACCGGTCAGCTTGCCCACTGTGGTCCTCCACCAGCTTTCAAAAAGTCCGGAACTCCGGCGGTCCAGATTCTTTTCATCATGATAACAAGTATGCCGGGATGGCCTGATTTAGATACTTAGGCACTCATACCTCGCCGGCCACCGGCGCGCGGCCGTCGTCGCCAGGCGCGCCAGGTGCGGAGAGAATTCCGCCGGGCCCGGTGGGGGTACCCGCGACGTCCTGCGCCTCTGGCATGGCCTGGGCTTCCATGAACAGGACGGCGCCCAGCCGGGCGAGCACGGGCGAGTTGCGCCGCCGCAGCACGTAGGCCGTAACGATCGCGGCGATGATGAACGCGACCAGGAGCGGCGGGAAGATGTTGTTCGGCGCCGAGGTCGGATACGGGTGGATGCTCAGCCAGATGGCGGCCAGGAAGATCACGCTGGATACAGCGGGGAAGATGACGTGGACAAGGACGGAGAACTCGTCGCGATAGCGCCGGTAGATGAAGAACGGCAGGGCGATGTTGGCGCCGATGTAGACGGGCAGGATGGCCAGCGAGGACAGGTACCCGAGGTAGCCGAAGGACGGGAGCGGCCCCCATACGATGCCGGCCACCAGGCCGATCGCCAGCGTGAAGACCGAGTACGCGATGATCGCGATGTGCGGTGTCTTGTGCCTCGGGTGGGTGCGGCCGAGCGCTCTGGGCAGCGCGCCGTCCCGGCCGAGCGCATAGAGGACACGGAAGTTCGCCGTGTGGATGGCCAGCAGCACCGCGATGATCGCGGAGACCGCGGCCAGGTCGACCAGGTTGCCGTACCAGCCGCCGATGTAGCGGACGGCCAGGTCGTGCAGCGGTGCGGTGGCCGAGGCGATCTGCGGGACGTGGGCGGCTCCGTAGCCGACGATGATCGAGTACATCGCGAAGGCGAACCACAGGCCGGTGAGCACGACGGAGCCGATCAGCGCGATGGGCAGGTTCCGACGCGGGTTCCGGGTCTCCTCCGCGACCGTGGTGGAGGATTCGAACCCGAAGAACGCCAGCACGATGAAGACGAAAGCGCTGCCGAGGCCGCCGAAGCCCGATGGTGAGTGCGTCGGCAGGAAGGCGCTCGGCGCCTGCCCGTGGGCGCCTCCCTTGACCAGGATGAGCACCAGCAGGATCCCGGCGATGCTTACCTCCGCGATCACGAACGCGAGATCGAAGCTCATCGAGGTGTGCACGGAGTACCAGGCCAGGGCGCCGACGGCCAGCACGATAACGATCATCAGCACCCACCAGGCGATGTGGATGCCGAAGTCAGCGGCCAGCACCTGGCTGACGAACCCGCCGAAGAGGTTCGTGTTCAGTGGGCTCTGCAGCGTGTAGGCCAGCAGCAGCACCATGCCGGCGACGAACGCGGTGGAAGTCCCGAAAGACTGGCAGATGAACTTGTAGAAGGTGCCCGCCGAGGTCACGCGCCGGGTGAACTGAGCGAGGGTCGAGGCCATCAGGGCGATTCCCACGGTACCCACGATGAAGACGAAGGGCGAGGAGAGCCCGGCCTTGCCGGCGATGAGAGCCGAGATGAAGATGACGCCGATGGTCGGGGAGATGAACGCGAGCGACATGGCCATGGCGCTGGGGAGCCCGAGGGCGTTCCGCTTCAGCTGGTTGTCGCTCGCGGCACGCGTAGCGGGGGTGGTGGCTGCGGACATGACGCGTACCTCCTCAGGAATATTTGTGAACTGTAAAGAAATAAGCAAAGGCGTGTCAATAGCCAGATTTCAGGTGGTTGGTGGCCGGGTGCCGGCAGATGCCAGGCTGGAGGTCGCCCGGCGCGGCGCCAGGCCCGCAGATCTGGGCCGGCCCGGCCCGGCCTGGCCGTACGCAGCCCCGGCCTGAGCCGCCGGTACCTCCGCAACTCCGGCAATTCGCCCTGACAGCAGCCCCGGCCTGAGCCGCCGGTACCTCGCAACTCCGGCAATTCGCGCTGACGAATGTACCGGTGTTGCGCACTTCATACCCGAATATCCGAATTTTGCTGCGCAAGGTTCCCGTTCTGGGCAGAGTGAAGGGCTCAAGCACCCAGCGTGCGTGATGGTTGCCCCCGCGACCAGGCGCCCTGCACCCGCGTCACGTCCGCACGCCGCTGCCTTCGTCTCTTTTCGTTGGGGAAAGGTATGCGTTCCTGGGTGGAAGCCGAGCGCGCGCTGCGTGCCCGACCGAAGGCTGCCTGTGCTCCGCAGCAAGACTCGCGACCGCACGTTCCCCCGCCGCACCCTCGCACTGACCGGTTCGGTCATGGCCCTGACGGCCGTGATGGCCGCGGGCGCCATGGCTGCTGGGCCGGTGGGCGCTGGGCCCGTGACCCCGGGGCCCGTGACCGTGCGGCCGGCCGGCGGCTCAGCCCACCCGTCCGGCGTGCTCAGCGTGGCCGGCCGAGATTCCGGTACGCGCGGCACCGCCGCCCTGGCCGCTTTCGCGCGGCCGCTACAGGCGGCTGGCGTCGTGGCGGCAGTGCCGGCCAGGCGCCTCACGCCGCGCCGGATCGCCTGGTTCATGCTGAAGTCCTTCGGCTGGACGACCAGGGCGTATCCCTACCTGAGCTGGCTGTGGGCCCGGGAAAGCGGCTGGAACACGTACGCGAGCAATCCGTCGGGCGCATATGGCATCCCTCAGGCCATGCCGGGGAGCAAGATGGCCAGCGCTGGCGGCGACTGGCGGACGAACCCGCGGACCCAGATCCGGTGGGGCATGCGCTACATCAAGGCGGTCTACGGCTACCCGTCCAGTGCCTGGCGGCACGAACTCAGTTATGGCTGGTACTGACGCCACCCGGCCAGGCGCCGCTGGTGCCCGCGGGTCCGGGCCCGGCGCTCATCCCAGGCCATCGACCGGGACCGTGGCGGCAACATCGGGGTGGCGTACCAGCCAGTCCCGGGCGAACGGGCACAGCGGCACGACGGTCAGGCCCCGGCGCTTGGCCTCATCCATGGCGGCGGCCACCAGCTTGCCGCCGAAGCCCTGTCCTTCGAGCGCCCGGGGAACGCCGGTGTGGATGAGCAGCAGCCGGTCACCCTCCAGCTGATACACGAGTTCCGCGACCCTGCCGTCGGCCTCGACCATGAAACGGGAGGCTGCCGGGTCGTCGACGACCTGCGGGGTGTCGTTCACGTCCCCCATCGTCGCAGGTTCAGGGTGGGCCAAACCAGCCGGGCAGGTCGAGCCGGAAGATGTCAGGCGGCGTGACGGTGCGCAGGTCGGCCTCGAGTTCCCGGAGCCGGTCCTCGCCCAGGGTCGCGGCCCAGCCTGCCCGCAGGTCATCGAAGATGCGCGCCGACCGCGTCAGGCAGTCGACGCCCCGCGCCGTGAGCCGCACGACCTTCCGCCGGGCATCGCCCGGGTCGGCACTGCGCTCGACATAGCCGAGGCGTTCCAGCGACTCGATCGACTTGGCCGCGGCCTGCTTCGACACCCCGAGCCGGCGGCCCAGTTCCGCGGCGGTCGTCCCGCCCGGGCCGATCGCCTGGAAGACGAAGCCGTGCACCGGCCGCACGTCCGGATGGCCTTCGCGAGCCAGCTGGGCGTGAAGACTGTCGATGAGCACCCGGAAGGCGAGGAGCAGGCGCAGCGGCAGCTCGAAGCCAGCCGGGTCAGTTGACACGGTCGACAACCAGGTTCACCATATAGACAACCATATTGTCGATTGTAGGAGCTTTTCCGATGACGTACATCAGCCATGCCGAAACTCGCCGGACCGAGACGCCCAACGCCGTGATGACCACGCTCGCCTCGCCGACGCAAGGGGGCGCCGGCCAGGCCGTCTGGCGCGTTGACATGCGGGCGGGCGCGGCGGGGCCGCCACACGCCTTTGACACCGAGCAGGTCTGGACGGTGCTCGAGGGCGGGGCGACCATCGAACTCGGCGGCGAGCCGGTCGCCCTGGCGCCGGGCGACACGGTGGTGCTGCCCGCGGGCGTGCCGCGCCGGGTGTTCGCTGACGCCGGGAAGGGCTTCACCGCCATCGTCGCCGCGCCCGCGGGTGGGTGCGCGTCTACACCGGACGGCACCCGGGTGGTGCCCGCCTGGATCGCCTGATCGGCCCGCCCTGGATCAGCGGCCCGGCCGGCTCAGAAGCGCCCACCGGCGATGCGGCGGTCGCGCTGGATCTGGCCGGGCTCGCCGTAGGGGTAGTCGGGCGCGACGGGGGTGCTGACCTCATCGAGCAGGTGCGTCTCCTCCGGGCTGAGGCTCAGCTCAGCAGCGGCCAGGTTGTCCTCGAGTTGCTCCATGGTGCGTGCACCAAGGATGACCGAGGCGACGGCCGGGCGGCCTGCCAGCCAGGCGATCGACACCTGGGCCATCGATGCCCCGTGCCTGTCGGCGACCTTGCGGACGGCATCCAGGACCTGCCAGTTGCGCTCCAGATGGCCACGCTGGTTCCAGATCCGCATGCCCTCGTCGGCGTTGTCGGCCGCGCGGGTGCCCGCCGCGGGCGGCTGGTCACGCTGGTATTTGCCGCTCAGCCAGCCACTGGCCAGCGGCGACCAGGGCAGCAGCCCGAGGCCCTCGGACTGGCAGGCCGGGACGACCTCCCATTCGATGCCGCGGGCCAGCAGGTTGTACTGCGGCTGCACGGTGACCGGCCGGGCCAGGCCAAGCGCGTCGGCCATGTCCACGGCTTTCTGCACCTGCCAGCCGGTGAAGTTCGACAGCCCGACATAGTGGATCTTCCCGGCCCGGACCGCGTCGTCCAGGAAGCGCAGGGTCTCCTCCAGCGGTGTCAGCGGATCCCAGGAGTGCAGCTGGTAGAGGTCGATCGTGTCCACCCCCAACCGGCCCAGCGAAGCGTCCAGCGCCGAGGCCAGGTGGCGCCGGGACAGGCCGTGCCCGTTCGGGCTGTCGTCCGTGGGGAAACGGCCCTTGGTGGCCAGCACGACGGTGCCGCGCGTGCCTGGTGTCCGGGCCAGCCAGCGCCCGATGATCTCCTCAGAACGGCCATCGGCGTAGACGTCCGCGGTGTCCACCAGCGTGCCCCCGGCCCCGGTGAAGCGGTCAAGCTGTGCGAAAGAGCCCGTTTCGTCGGTCTCGTTGCCGAAGGTCAGGGTGCCCAGGGCGAATGCCGACACGGCGCATCCGCTCCTGCCGAGCAGGCGGTACTCCATCGGTTCTCCGTTCGGTCTCGCGTGCTGTGGGTCTGCCGGTACAGTTTCCCGGCTCGGCGGAAGGTATCCAACACGAGGTGGCCTCATCGGAGGAGCAGGCCTCGCGAGCGGCCATATCTGGTGCGTCCAGGCGGGCAGAGATCCGGTGCGTCGCAGCTGACCCTCGTGACGCGACCCCGTGGGTCGCGCGCCGCAGCCCAGTTTGGTAATTTAATGGCACTTGCGATGCAAGTCTCACCAATGGCTGTGTGGCGAGATCTTTTACGGCAATCACGCATGTCACTGTGACTGCTGCGCCGAAGCGGGCACACTGTTGGGCGAGTAGACCTGTTTGCCGGGAGGCAGGTGTATGCCCGACTACGGCAGTCCGATAGTCCGCCGCCGCAGGCTCGCTGCCGAGCTGCGACGGCTCCGTGAGCTGTCGGGCCTGACCGGGGACCAGGTCGCTGAGGACCTGGGCTGGTCGCCGTCGAAGGTGTCCAGGTACGAGCTGGCCCGTACCGGGCTGAAGCCGGCGGATGTCCGCAAGCTCCTCGTGCTCTACCAGGTGGACCCGGAGCACCGGGAAGAACTGCTGGCTCTCGCCACAGAGGCCACCCGGAAGGGCTGGTGGGAGGCGTACTCGGACATACTGCCCGAGGAATTCGCCTCGTTAATCGGCTTGGAAGCTGAAGCGAGCTCGTCCTCGCAATGGATGGTTGAGGTGGTCCCTGGGCTGCTGCAGACCGCGGATTACGCCCGGGAGGTCAATAGCGGCTACCAGGGAGTCGCCGCGGTCCCCCCGGTGCAGATGGAGCGGCGGCTGCGAGCACGGCTGGCCCGCCAGCAGGTCCTCAACCGCGACCCGCCCTTCGAGCTTTCGGTGGTGCTGGATGAGTCCGTCCTGCTCAGGCAGCTCGCGGAGGCCTCGGTCATGCGGGCCCAGCTGGAATGGCTGGTTGAGACCGCCACCCGGCTTCCGAACGTGACGCTGCGCATACGCCGGCTCGGTAAGCGTTACACCATCATGACCGGTTCCTTTTCTCTTCTCCGGTTCGGTCAGGCTCGCGAGACCACGATGCCCGACGTGGTCTACAGCGAGCACCTCCGGAGCAACCTCTACTTCGATGATGCAACGGACACCTACCTGTACAGCCTGGCGTTCAGGCGCCTGGTCGATGAGTCCCTTGAGCCCTCGGAGTCTCTGGAGTTGATCTCCGAGACGGCTCAGCGCGTCTGGTCATGAACTAACACTGCAACGGCCCTATGGCCTGCCGGGGTTCTTCGTGGCGATCACAGCCCTACCACGGCCTGGAATCCGGCGGTGTAGCTGGCGATCTGCGCCTTGTTAAGGATCTTGAAGAAGTGACCGCTCCGGAGCATCGCAGCGGACGGGAAGATATATTCTCCCTCGGCCAGAGCGGGGTCCAGTTGCCGCATGGCAGCCTGGGTGCCCAGCACCGGGGAGACGTACTCGAGGTATGCCGATAGCTGGGCCGCCACATCAGGCTGGTAGTAGAAATTCATGAGCCGCTCGGCGTTCGCCTTGACCGGCGTGAGGGCCGGGATCATCATGTTGTCGGTCCAGAGCATCCCGCCGCCCTTCGGCCAGATGAACTCGAGAGCGGGGTTCTGTTCGCGGCCGGCGAGGATGTCGCCGGCCCAGACCACTCCGGCGGCGACATCGCCTTTCACCATGAAGGGCAGGTAGGTATCGGCCACTATGCGGATCTGCCCCGCATTTACCGACCGCTGGAGCATGGCTAGGGCGGCGCGGAATTCGGCGGCGGAGAAGTCCGCCGGATCGCTGCCCTGATCGAGCATGATGAGTCCCATGACGTCGCGCATTTCCGTCACCAGTGACACCCGGCCGTGCAGGTCGGGGGCGGTGAGCAGATCGGTCATGCTGGTGACGGGCCGTCGCGTGACTTTGGCGTTGTATCCGATGCCGGTGAGCCCGCCCTGGAATGGCAGTGCATATCGCCCCAGATCGGGCACTGGCCAGTCATGGAACCGGGGCTGCAGGCGCCATGCCTCGGTCAGCAGGCCGGGGGATAGCTCGGCCGCCCAGCCCTGTTCGATGAACTGGGCAAGCACCCAGTCCCCGGCCACTACCAGGTCGTAGCCGGGATCCTGGCCGGCCGCCAGCGCGATCCCGATCAGGCCGGTGACCTGATTGGTGTCTTGGATGAATCCGTTGTAGTCCACCCTGATCCCGGTTTGCCGGGTGAACGCCGCCAGCGTGGGATGGCCGCCCGTGGGCGAGGTGTCAATGTAGTCGGCCCAGTTTGCGAAACGCACTACCCTCCGAGTCTGTGACTCATCCGCCACAGCGGCCCTCACCGGGACTTGTGCCAGCCTGGGGGCGGAACAGTCGCTGAGGCCAGCGCCCAGCATCACCCCGCCCAAGCCAGCCGTGCCCACACGGGCGAGGAAGCGGCGGCGGGACACCCACCCGGGCGGCGGGGTCAAGGAACCGCCCGCCGGGTCCGGGCCGCCCCAGAAAGCGTCCCGGAGTGCAGCAGCGGAATCCGGACCGTGACCGTTGTGCCCACGCCCTCCACGGATTCCAGCTCCAGTTTGCCGTTATGCTGCCCGACGACAGTGCGCACGATGCTCAGGCCCAGGCCTGATCCCTGAATCTCGTGGCGGACGGCGTTGGAGGCCCGGAAGAACGGGGTGCCCAGGGACTCCTGCTCATCTTCCGGGATGCCCATGCCGGTGTCCTGCACCACCAGCACGGCATCGTCATCCTTCACGGCCACGGTGCACGTCACCCGGCCGCCCCGGGGGGTGTATTTCACCGCGTTGGTGAGCAGGTTCGTCAGGACCCGGCCAAGCTGCCCGGCGTCGCCGTTCACCATCAGCCCCTCGCGCGGGGCCCGCACGTCGAAGGTGATCTCGCCATCCTGCATCGATGGCATGACCAGGTCCACCGGCTCCGGTACCAGGTGGGCCAGGTCCACGGGGCAAAGGTTGGACGTGAACACGCCCAGCTGGATCTTGGAAATCGTCAGCATGTCCTCGATGAGGCTCAGCAATCGCCGCCCATTACGGCTGACCGCGTCCAGCATCGAGGCTTGCATTGCCGTCACCGGCCCCGCCTCTGCGTCCTGGATTATCTCTACGTTGCCGATGATGCTGGTGAGCGGCGTCCGCAGGTCGTGGGAGGAAGACGCCAGGAACCTAGTCTTGGCCTGGTCCAGCGACTGCAGTTCAGCCACGTGGCGCTCCTCCCCCTCGTAGAGCCGCGCGTGCTCAAGCGCCCGCCCGAGATCGCGCGCCAGAGACTGCACGGCCTCGATTTCCGGCTCTGTCCAGGAGCGTCCCCCCTTGTTACGCACCAGGGTCAGGGCGCCCATCAGTTCTTGGCCGGTACCGAACGGGGTGAGCAGCAGCGACGCCGCGTTCGAGTCCCGCACCATGTCCTGGACGTGCGGCGGAAGGTTCGCCGGAATGCCTGAGCTCAGGTCTTGGCAGCAGTAGCTCGATCTCTGGCTGAAAAGGTCCCTTATCCACCCGAGGGAATAGGTGGGCCGGACGGGCGAGATGCCCAGTGCCCGATCCTGGGCAGGCTCAGCCACGAGTGAGTTGAGCTCCTCCCCATTGACCAGCCCCAGCCAGGCAAAGTCGACGGCGAGATTCTCCTCGAGCGCGGCCACCGCTTCAGAGATGATGGCCGGAGCATGCAGATGCTCATAAATGCGGGTGGAGGCCTCCCGCACGCTTGTGAGCCGGTTACTTTCGTCCGCTAGAAAGTTGACCGACCTGGCCAGTTCTTGGACGTCAGCCGGGCCGCCTGCCATAGCCCGCACGTCAAGGTCTCCCAGTGCCCGCCTGCGCACGGTGGTGGTGAGGCCGTGCAGGGGCGCACTTGTCCAGCGGAGGGCGAGCCCGAAAGCCAGCACCGGCAGCATCAGGCCGACCGCCAGGATGACGCTAGTACCCACGATCCCGATGCCCAGCGTGCGCTGGGCCCGGTCAGCGAGCACGGTGCTGTAAGCGGAGAGGCGCGCCTGGAGCCGCTGATTTTGCCGCACGAACGAGTCCGAACTGGCCGACGCCTGGTCAAACAGGCCCGCCGCGCCCCCGATGCCGGCTGGTGCCACCACCGCCTCACCGCCGCGCAGGAAGGCCGCATGAGCCGCCCCCTCCTGTGCAGTTACCCCGTCCAGGACCCCCGGCCAGGCCAGTCGCCGCAGCACCACCAGCTCAAAGACGAAATCCGCCTGCCCTGCGTAAAAGGTCTGCGCAAACCGGCCCTGTCCAGTCGCTTGGTACCCGCGGAGCGCGCGCTGGGTGTTGAGGAATTCGCTCTGCAGCGTCAGGTTAACCAGTTGCATGCGCTGAACCCGCTGACTGAGGAGCAGAATGGCTGACCGCTGGTAGCCAGCCCCGGCCAGGACGAAGGCCACCACTCCGAGCACGAGCACGAACTCCACCACGAACCCAAGCCAGGCATAGAAGACCATTGACCGTTGGGCTCTCATGGCAGCCCACTCCGATCGATGAATATGCCCGTTCGCCCACTGCACGCTGGAACCCCAAGCGTGAGATGCGGGTCGCCCCGCCAACCGATGCCGATAGGTTCCTCCGCAGCTTCGTCACAGTGTGTGACTGCTTGACTACCCTTTCACTATAGATGAGTAGCGTCGGCTGGTAACGCTGTGTTCATCAGCGCGGTTCGGGTATCGGCACCATGGCCAGCGAGCAGCTTGCATGACTATGCACGACAGCCCGGCGACGATACGCACGGATCTGACGCGATTCGTGCGCGATCATCCGGTGCCGCCGGGCTGGTGGGACTGCCGCTGGATCGCCCCGGTCACGGCGCGGGTGGGTGCTGCCTGCGAGCGGGAAGGGGACCGGACGTGACCATCATTGGGAGCCAGGGGAGCATGGAACCGCGGCAGCCCGCCGCGGGACAACGAGGAGGGAGCCACGTGCCCGGACCGTTCATCTTCATCGCCACCAACCGGCTCAGGGAGGGCAGCTTCGGCGCCGAGCAGCAGCGTGTCCCGGGGCTGTCACGCTTCATCGAGGAGAATGAGCCGCGGCTGATCGCGTTCAACGAGTACGTCAATGAGGACCGCAGCGAGGTGACCGTTGTCCAGGTCCATCCGGACGCTGCCTCCCTGGAATTCCATATGGGCATCATCGGTGACCGCGCCCGGGAGGCCTACGCCCAGACGCTGGAGGCCACCACGGGCATCCAGGTCTTCGGAACGCCGACCGGAAATATCCTGCGAATGCTCCAGCAGCAGGCCGGATCTGGAATTCCGCTGAGCATCTACCCGCATCACCTAGGCGGCTTCACCCGCACACCGGAAGGTTGAGCCACGGACCTAGCCGCCTCATGCACGGCGCGCTGGTAAAGCCATTCAGCTCAGCGCACTCTCGTGGCTCCGGTGCACAGATAGCCGGGGTCGGCGAGCTTGCGGGGTTGAGGGTCGTCGCCAGCCCGGACCGGTGGACTTCAGGACCTCTGGGCGAGCAGATATCCCTGCGGGGAATCCTCCTGGCCCGCGGCGGGGCGCCCGCCCCAGAACACGATCGCAAAGCCGGCGTGGATCATCTGGCGCTCCATCTCGGCGGGGGACAGCCAGTAGACGTCGAATTCGACGCCCAGGCCGGTGCCGCGGCCTCCGCGCCGGACCTGGCTGTCACCGGCCTTGAACGCGGTCACCAGATAGCCTCCCGGCTTGATCACCCGGGCCAGCTCGCCGAAGGCCGCCGACCTATCGGAAGGCGCGAGGTACATGAGGGAATACCAGCAGACCACGCCGGCCAGCGATGCATCCCCAAAGGGCAATTCACGCAGGTCGGCAACGTTGAAGTCGAAGCTGGGATGGTCACGGAGGGCCACGTTGATCATCCCGGGTGAAAGGTCGATCCCCCGTGGGGACAGGCCCCTTGCTGCCAGGTAGGGCGTGAGCCGTCCCGTCCCGCAGCCGACGTCCCCGACGTCGGTGCCGAGGCCTTCGGCCAGCGTCAGGTCGCAGAACAGGCCGAGCACCGCCCGCTCGGCGGGCATGTGGTCCAGAGCGCCAGCCAGGCGGGCGGCGTAAAACTCGGCCAGGACGTCATGTGCAGCCCTCAGCTCTTCCGTCTTGGCATCCACGAAGGGACCATAGCTGGCCTTGCCGACAGAGGCGGGTCCACGTCCGCACATGCCGCGCGTGGTGCGCCGGCCCGAGGGCTTTGCCGTAGCTGCCTGCGGGTACTTGTGCTGGGCCCCTACGGACGCTGATCACCGAGCGCGATCCAAGCCCGGTTACTCACCTCGCGCCCACGGTATCGGCTCGCTCATCGGCCAGACGATCGGCGGGCCGCCCATTCGTGGTCGAGGATGGACATCAGCACCTCGTCGTACCAGTGCCCGTCGTGCAGCACCGACTCGCGATAGCGGCCCTCCTCGACGAACCCCGCCTTCTCGTAGGCGCGGATCCCGGCGGGGTTGAATGGAGCCACGCCGAGCTGGATGCGGTGCAGGCCCATCTCGCGGAATCCGTAGCCGACGATGACGCGCATCGCGTCCGTGCCGTAGCCACGGCCGATGTACTCACGTCCGAGGGCGATCCCGAGCGTCGCACACCGGTCCTTAGGGCGCGTACCCCACAACCCAATGTTGCCGATCAGCACCGGCGGATTGTCGAGCGTCTCGATGACGAAGCCAAGGTCGTCCTTGTCGTTCGCGCTCCACTTCGCAATGCGCTCCTTCGCCGCGGCCTCCGACGGCGGGGCCACCCAGCTCGACAGCGTGGCCATGCGTCCGGGGTCCATCTCCCACTTCGCGAGCGTGGGCAGGTCGTCGTCACGCGCGCCGCGCAGTCGCACCCGCTCGCC
The DNA here is from genome assembly GCA_033854735.1 of Streptosporangiaceae bacterium. Classification (GTDB taxonomy): domain Bacteria; phylum Actinomycetota; class Actinomycetes; order Streptosporangiales; family Streptosporangiaceae; genus JAWWPY01. The sequence continues at coordinate 37,708 of JAWWPY010000155.1, forward strand.
GACGAGGATCGAGTCACCGTAGCCGAATGCGCCTGAAACATCGCTGAGTTCGGTCATGTGGCTGATACTGCCGCATGCCAGACCCGCGACGTGATCCGGTCCCGGCCGCGCGAGGGCGCCACTGCACGCTGCTGGCTCTGACGTCCGCGCATGTCACAGCGTTTTCGCCAGAATCCTGTCAAGCTGCCGGCCCACCCTCCTCACCCGGGCTGCATGATTATGCGCTGCAGCTGCCGGCGAACACGCGCAGCTGCCGCATTTCGTGCGCAGATCGAGCGCGATGGTCACGGCAGGGTGAGCTGGGCCTTGAGCCGCAGGTACTCGCCGTACCGGCTGGCGGCCTGGTCGAGGGCTTCGATCTCTGGGGGGGTCAGGGCCCGGTAGGGCCGCAGGTCGAACTGCACGTGGTCGTGGGCGATGGTGCGCCGCATGGCGGCGAGGAGTTGTGCGTCGACGAGGGCCATCCCGGCCGCGGCCTCCCGGGTGCGTGGCACGTCGCCGGCGGCGTCGAGCAGCCAGCGGGAGTCCTGGTAGCCGCGGTATGTTTCGTCGAGGATCTGGAGAAGGTGGCCTCCGGGCTCTTGCGGTCCACTGGGGGCTTCCCCGGGGGAGTGCCAGAAGGTGCGCCCGTCGTGCTGGAACGAGCCGAGCCGGTCACGCACCTGCTGCAGGCCGGCGCGCACGTCGGTGAGGGTGAGCGTCGCCCAGTAGGCGAGGTCCCGTTCGGTCGCCGGGCCGTGCCCGGTGAAGTAGCGCAGGGCGAGCTCGGCCAGGGCCTCGGTCCGCCCGAGCCGGCGTGGTGCCGGCACGCGTTCGTCCATGAGCGCGTAGGTGTGCTCGCCACCGGCGGCTCGCCCGCTGCAGATCAGCCCGTCCAGCTCGGCGTGGGCCAGCAGGATCATCAGCATCTGCCCGCTGCCCCGGATACCGCGCTCGCGCAGCTCGTCAGCCAGCTGCGCGCGGGTGAGCTGTCCCCGGCTTGCCAGGACGTGCGTGACGGCAGTGACCGCCTGGCTGGTCGAGTGCTCGTCGAGGCCGTGGGTGTCGCGTAGCTGCTGGCCCGTGACCCGCCGTACGCGGGGACCGGTCAGGTCGAGCAGCCAGCCGATGTCCTCGGCCCGCACGAAGTGCCATGTGGGCCGCAGCACGTGCGTGCGCAGGACGGCGCCGTCGTCCAGGAGGGCCCCCAGATCGGCCTGGTCCGGGTTCCGTGTGCGCGAGGCCACTGCCCATGCCGCCTGACTGGGGTTCTCTGCCTGGACGGCCAGCAGCGAACCGACAGCCTCGCGCGCCGACACGGCGTAGGGCGAGACCAGGTGCTGAGTGCGCAACCGCCAGCGAGCAATGTCGAGGTCCTGCATCATGCCGCCACCCTCCCGGACCGAGCCGGAACAGACTAGCGGGGGGCGCTGAGGCCTACGGCGTCCACCAAGCGCTGCGCGGCCTTCCCTCCCGCACCAGCATGCAGGACGGCCTGTCAGCCTGTCGTCCAGGGCCGGAGCTTGTCGGGGTTGCGTACTGCCCAGATGCGCTTGATCCGGTCGCCTGCGACGTCGAACGCGAACACCGTCACGATGACGCCGTCCTGCTGAGCCACCAGGCCGGGCTGGCCGTTGACCGTACGCTCCAGGAAAGTCACGTTGCCGGGTGCCCGGCCGGCGATATCGGCCAGGTAGCGCGCGACCTGCTCGCCGCCTTCGATTGGGCGGAGCGCGGCGCTGGCCAGGCCGCCGCCGTCGGCGACCACCGTGGCGCCGGGGTCGAGCAGGCCGATGAGGGCGTTAATGTCCTTGGCCTCCCACGCCTGTTTGAAGTCCCTGACGAGGCCGGCCTGGCGGGCCGTGGGGGCCGCTGGGGCCTGTGAGGCGCGGATGCGGCGGCGGGCTGAGGAGGCCAGCTGCCGGCATGCCGCCGGGGTACGGCCGACGATGCCGGCAACTTCGGCGAAGGAATAGCGGAAGACGTCGTGCAGGATGAACGCGACGCGCTCGGCCGGGGTCATCGATTCGAGCACAACGAGGAAGGCCATGCTGACCGACTCATCCAGGGTGACCCGGTCGGCCGGGTCGGCCGGGCTGCCGCCCGGCCGGCCGCTGATCCACTCTCCAGGTTCGGGCAGCGGCTCGGGGATCCATTCGCCCACGTAGCGCTCCCGCCGGGCCCGTGCCGAGCCGAGCAGGTCCAGGCAGATGCGGCTGGCGACCTTCGTCAGCCAGGCGCCGGGGGATTCGATGGCTTCCTGCTGCTGCCCCGACATGGCATACCAGCGGGCGTAGGTCTCCTGTACGGCATCCTCGGCCTCGGCCAGGGAACCCAGGAGCCGGTAGGCGAGATTAATCAGCTGACGCCGCTCGCTGATGATCGCGCTCAGGCCAGGATCGGCCCGGCCGTCTCCTGACCCGGACCGGCTGGTCATGGTGCCGCCCTCCCTTGGTCGCATCTGCCCTCACCACTCCGACGAGACACCCCACCCAACTGTGAGGCCGCACGCCTGACATTCCGCGGGGTTGCGTCGTCGTACTGCTGAGAAGAACACACCATCCAGCGGACCACCGGCTCAGGCTATGACCCGCAAGAACGGCAAGGAGATGACGATGGACGCCCGTTTCGATTACCTCGGCAGCCCCCTGGCGCTGAAGTTCGTCAAGCACATCAACTCGGCGGGGGCCGTTCTGCATGATTCGGCCCTGCCGGCCGCGACGCAGGAGCTGGTGAAGCTCAGGGCCAGCCAGATCAACGGCTGCGGCTTCTGCACCGACATGCACACCAAGGACGCCCTGCACGCGGGGGAAAGCCAGCAGCGGCTGAACCTGGTCGCGGTGTGGCGGGAGGCGAAGGTCTTCACCGAGGCCGAGCGGGCCGCGCTGGAGCTCGCCGAGCAGGGCACCCGCATCGCCGACGCCGCCGGTGGTGTCACCGATGAGGCCTGGGCGAACGCGGCCAAGCACTACGACGATGACCAGATCGTGGCGCTGGTGGCGGTCATCGCCCTCATCAACACCTACAACCGCATGAACGTCATCATCCGGCGGCCCGCCGGCGACTACCAGCCTGGCCAGTTCGGATAACCATCGGCCCGCACCGGCCGGCCAACGCAGATGAAAGGCAGGAAAACTGATGAGCGACCTTGAGGCCATCGCTGACCGCGTTGAGATCGAGGCGCTGCGCGGCGAGTTCAGCGATGCGGCGATGATGCGCGACTACGACCGCCTTGCGTCGCTGTTCACACCCGACGGCGCGCTGCGGATCCCCGACGCCAACGCCGACCTCGCCGACCGGGAGGAGATCCGCGCCTGGGGTGAGCGGGTACCGGCTGTCGTGAACTACCTCGTCCAGACCACGCACCCGGGCACGATCCGGCTTGACGGCGACACCGCGTCCGGCCGTGCCTACATCTGCGAGCTCATCCGCCTGCGCGACGGCAGCTCGCACCTGAACTACGCCATCTACCACGACCGCTACCAGCGCACCCCGGACGGCTGGAAGTTCACCGAGCGCGTCTACGAGATCAGATACCTCGACACCACCCCGCTGGCGGGCTCGGCGCCCCACGCAGCGACGGACGCCCGCTGACCCGCCGACCGGGACCAGGTCTGCGGCGGAAGGAAGGCGGTGACCATGGCTTCCCGCTTCCCCCAGCGCACCCGTCAATGACCGGGCACTTCTGCCCCGCCTCACCCGGGATTGCAGAGCCGAGGCCAGTGACCGCGTGACCTTTGTTCGAGGTGAAAGCGTTCGGTCACTTTGCTGTCCAAGACTAGCCGGTTCTGGTTCGCTCCCGTGTTGCCTACGGCTAAGTTACCGGGGGTGTCTATGTGTGACCGAGATGTCGGGAATGCTAGGTCCGGCAGGAAATGGCTCGTCGAGATCGCTCGGCTGCCCAACGTGACGTGATCTACGTCGGCTGGAAGCGTTATACAGTCGACCGATTCATTTTCCCCATTCCGCCCTCGGCCGGGGGGGCGTGACTGCTATACCCATGGGACTACAGCGAGCGCCTGCGTAGCGGCCTCCTATTCGAGGATCCACGGACACCCCGGTTCGGCGCACCCCTGGTCATGAGCCAGTCATGAGCTAAATACGATCGCGGACACGAAGAGTAACGTTAGAAGTTCAGATCGTGACAACCCCAACGTGAAATATGGAGCTATCGGATGAATCGTGAAGTTACTGGCCGGGGCGATGGAGATCTCTCTGCCTCGGCGGGCCCGCTGGGCGGCAAAGACGTCAAACTGCACATTAGTTCTCTTCCCGGGATTTGCTGGACCAAAAGCAGCCACAGCTTTGGCAATGGCGACTGCGTTGAGACAGCCCCGCTGCCCGGGGGCCATGTCGCGGTCCGGGACAGCAAGGACAAGGCCGGTCCGGTCCTGCTCTTTACGCCCAGTGAATGGCGCGCCTTCGTCGGCGGAGTTAAGGGCGGCGAGTTCGACATTCTCGGATAGCCGCCGTTGGCTGGGCAGACCCGTCCAGTTCGGCAGACTCGCGGCGACAGGCAGCAGCTGCGGGCAGGCGGAAACGCCTGTCTGTCAGTTAGCTGAACGCCGACCAGCGCCCGCCGTGTTGATCCGCGGTGATGCTGGCCGCGACCCGGCCAGTATCACCGCGGGCCGGCGAATGAGAGCGTCGTGCCGCCATACGGCCTGCTGTGACGTTGGCCAGGACACGATGCCCGGGCTGGCTCCCGGCGCCCGGCATCAGCGCAGGGATCACGGCCGGTGGCTAGCTCTGCCCGGGCCGGGCGCGGAAAAGCTCGGCGACGCGATCGCGGGGGAGCGCCGGGGTGCGATGGCCGTCCCGGCCCACCATGTCGTCGTTGGCGACGAGCGCGTTGACGACCGCCTCCTCGGTCCCTTGCACGACGGCGGCGAAAAACGGGTCGAGGCGCCCCCATGGAACGAACATCAGCTTGCCGTACCGGTGCTCAGCGTCCTGGCCGGAACCTGGCGCGGGACGGGAGGCCGGGTTGTAGGGGCTAAACCCGCCCGGGTTGGCCGTTGAGAAGGCCAGGAACAGGTCACCGGAGAAGTGTGACCCGGTGGTGCCGGTCCGGGCCAGGCCGAGCGTGACCCGGCGGGCCAGTGCCTTGCACTGGTGCGGGAGTAGCGGCGCGTCGGTAGCCACGATGGCGATAACCGAACCGGCCCCCGGCGGCGCGGCGAAGTGCTCCGCCATGGGATTGTCGTCCGCCAGCACCTCACCGAGCGGCACGCCGGCCAGGGTGAGCTCGGCCCGGGTGCCGAAATTTGCCTGCACGAACACGCCGACCGTGTAGCTCGTTCCGGCGTACTCAACGATCCGCGACGCGGTGCCGGAGCCGCCCTTGAACTGGTAACAGTTCATGCCGGTCCCACCGCCGACGGATCCCTCCTCGATCCGCCCGCCGGCCGCGGCCTCGATCGCGTCGATGCCGTCCTGCTCGGAGACGTGATGGCCGTTGACGTCGTTGAGGTAGCCGTCCCAGGTTTCCGCCGCGACCGGCAGCGACCAGTCATCGCCGAGTTCGGGATGGTGGCTGACGGTCCAGGCGACGATAGCCGCATGCGCGATCCCGACCGCGTGGGTGCTGGTGATGGCGACCGGCAGCGAGAACATGCCGGCCTCCTCGATCCACGAGACGCCGGTCATCTCTCCATTCCCATTCTGGGAGAAGAAGCCCGCCGCCACCGGGTCACCGGCGGCCGCAGGACCGCGCGGCAGGACGGCCGTGACCCCGGTCCGTACCGAGTCCCCCCGGATGAGGGTGGTGTAGCCGACCTGCACGCCGGGCACGTCGGTGATCGCGTTCCACCGGCCTGGCGTCCCACCGAACGGGATGCCCAGGGACCTCGCCCGCGGCTTACCCGTGGGCGTGGCCGCGTGCGGGCCGGTCAGGCTCTCGGGCTCCATGACGATGCGGGCTCCCTGCTGCTAGCGGTCGATGAGTCCGGTCGGTTCTGCGCAGCGGAAGTGGCTGCGCGGCCCCCCGTGCTGCGACGCAGGGTGACCGGGTTAGCGTCAAATCACACGGTTCGCAGGCTTCGCCGCGGCGGTGACTTGCTCGGAGAGGATCACTATGGCGCACACCACGGTCCCGGGTCACCTCCCCGCGAACGCGACCCCCACCGGCGATGGAGTCGTGGTGGGGGTGGGCCGGATCGCCGTTGACACTTACATCGACTTCCTGTGCCCGTTCTGCCGCCAGTTCGAGCTGTCCGCGGGGGACGCGCTGGCCACCATGGTCTCGGACGGCCTGATCAGCCTGATGTACCACCCGATGAACATCCTCGACGGGGCCTCGACCACGCGCTACTCCACGCGCGCGGCCGCGGCGGCGGGCTGCGCTTCCGACGGAGGCCGGTTTCCCGAGTACGCCCGTGCGCTGTTCGTCAACCAGCCACCTGAGGGCGGTGCCGGGCTCAGCGACGGTGAGCTGATCGAGCTCGGCCTTTTGGTGGCACTTCCCCGCCCGCCGTTCGCGCAATGCGTGTCGCGCGGCAACTACCTGGACTGGCCGCCCTACGTCACCGCGATGGCCACGGACCGCGGGGTCAGTGCGACGCCCTCGGTGTTCGTCAACGGGATCTCGGTGCCGGCCAACGCTCGGCTGATCGCCCTGGCGGTCGCGGCGGCCGCCGATAGGTGACGGCCCGGCCGGCTAGAAGGTCGGCGGGGGAACGTCCTGCGGCGGGCCGAGGAAAGCGCCGCGGAATTCGCTGAGCCAGTCCTCGACCGGGCGGGGATCTTCCCCGGTCACATCGTGCACGTCAGTTGTGACCGTGTCGGCCCCGCCGCTGCGGATCCAGTCGAACACCTCCAGCGCGCCCTCGGTCTCCCAGGGTGTCAGGCCACGGGCCAGCAACTGTTCGCGGGCGCGATCCGGCGGCAGGTCGGCGTAGCCGACCTCACGCGCGAAGACTGCTGAGACGCGCGCGGCGACGTCAGCGTAGCCCAGCGACTCCGGCCCGGTCAGGACGTACGTGGCCCCCTCATGCCCGGGGCTGGTGAGCACCCGCGCGGCCACGTCCGCGACGTCACTGGCGGCAATGAAGCCGACCCTGCCGTCGCCCGCCGGCGCGTAGATGGTGCCTTCTTCGCGGATGCTCTCGGCCGACGCCAGCAGATTCTCCAGGTACCCGCTCGGTGCGAGGTAGGTGGCGGGCAGGCCAGTGGACTCCAGGTGCGTGGCGATCAGCCGGTGGCTGCGCATGATGCGTGCGTCGCAGCCTGGATCCTGGAACCCGTCGGCCGCCACCTTCACGACGTGCGGCCGGTGACCGGCGGCCAGCAGCGCACCGATGAAGAGGATCTCGAGTTCGGCCTGCACCTCGTTCGCCGGGCTGACCAGGAAGACCCGGTCGAAGGACTGCAGCACCCCGGCGGGAGGCGGGTAGTCGAACGTCGCCACGATGTGCTTCGCGGACCCCGGCAGGTCAGCGCCCTTCGCTTCCACCCGCACCATCGCGGTGGCTTCTGCGCCTGCATCGGCCAGTGCCTCCATCAGGCGGTAGCCGACCCGGCCGGTCGCTCCGGTCACCAGGATCACAGGGCACTCCTCCGGTCGTCGCGGTGGCCGGCCCGCCGAGTGAATCCCGGGCGAGCACCAGCCACACGAGCTGTTCTCATTCAAGCATTGCCGCTGTCGGCGGGAGACGGGATACCGGCGGCGACCGGGTCTGGGTCAGTGTTACGCCGTCCCGGCCGGGCTGATCCCCATCGTGGAACTGGACCGCGATCTGGGGTCCCGCTCCCGCCAGGCGCCACGCTCGACCGCCGCCAGGAACCGGTCCACGGTGGCGTTGAACAGGTCGGGCTCTTCCAGGTTGGCGGTGTGGCCGGTGCGCGGCAGCATCACCAGGCCCGACGTCGGGATGGTGCGCTTGAGCATGAGCGCGGTCTCCAGGCAGCCCTCGTCCTCGTCCCCGGCCATGACCAGCACAGGAGTCCGCACCCGCGCGAGTTCGTCCCGCAGCGCGTACAGCGACGGCCGGCCGGCCTGGACGCCGCGCATGGTCAGCGCGGCGCCGAGCGACGAATGCTGGGCCAGCGCGGCCGCGAACTCGGCCCAGCCGCGGGGGTTCTTGTTCTGGAACTGCACCCGCGCGGGCCCGATCGCGTACCACTGCGCGACCCGCTCCGCCCCGTCGGCCTCGAACGCCGCCGCGGTAGCGGCGCATTCCGCGCGGAACGATTCCTGGCGCTCCGGCTGAGCGCCGTAGCCAGCACCGGCTACCACCGCGGACACAACGACACCCGGGTGGCCCATGGCCAGGTGCAGCGCGGTGAATCCGCCCATGGACAGCCCCACGACGTGCGCGCGCGGTAGGCCGAGGCCGTCGAGGACGGCGATCGCGTCGCCGACCGCCCGCTGCTGGGAGTATGCCGCCGGATCGCCGGGGACATCGGACGGGGGGTACCCGCGGGCGGCGTAGGTGATGCAGCGGTAGCTGCCGGAGAAGAACCTGACCTGCGGTTCCCAGCTACGGTGGTCGCCCGCGAACTCGTGGATGAACAGCACCGGCGGGCCGGACCCCGTGGCGTCAACGTGCAGCGTGACGCCATCGTCGGTGGTGATCGTGGGCATGGACGGCCTCCGGGATCGAAGATGACGGGCCAGCCAGGCGCCGCGGCCAGGGAGCGCCGCCGGCCACCGGGCCAGTGGCCGGTGGTCAGGGGTCGGTGACGTGCTCGACGCCCATGATGTGCTGGTACGTGCCCGCGGCCGCGGCCGCGGGATCCCCGGCGCGGAGCGCGCCGAGGATCGCGTCGTGCTGGCGCGCGGACTCGGCGTGCGTGCGGGCCACCTGGGGGCCGCCGTGCAGTGACGCCCACAGCAGCCGCATCAGCGACAGCAGCAGCGGGCTGCGCGCGTACTCATAGACCGTGAAGTGGAAGGCCCGGTTGAGGTCGGCGTAGCCAGGATCGCCGTCGGCGCACGCGCGCATCTGCTCGTTCAGGTCCTTCAGCCGGGCGATCCCGGCGGCGTCGATCTTGCGCGCGGCCAGGGACGCGCCCAGCGATTCCAGCGCGGCACGGATCTGGAAGTTCTCCTCGATCCGGCCGTCGTCCGGCTCCACCACGGTGAACCCGCGGTGCGTGTCACCCAGGACCAGTCCCTCGGATTCCAGCCGCCGCATCGCCTCGCGCACCGGCGTCTGGCTGACCTGGAACCGGTGGGCCAGGTCCCGCTGCCGCAGCGGTTCGCCGGCGCCCAGCTGGCCGGTGATGATCAGCTCGCGGATGAGCGCGGCCACCATGTCCGTCTTGCTGACATAGCCGAGGTTGGCCGGAGCCGTCGCGGTTGCCCGCGCTGCGTTTGCTTGACCTATCGAGGCAGGTCGCATGGGTCGCCTCCGGCGTTCGCTTCGGGTGCCACGGCAGGGGACTGCGGACCTGGATCCACGGAATGCACCTCAGGGTCATCTGCCGTCACGGGACGGGCCGCCATGGGATGAGACTGCGCGAGCGCCCGCACACGGGGCGGGGTCAACGGCAGCCGGCCGACGCTGCCTGGCACGCCGAGCGCGTCGCGGACCGCGCTGGCGACGGCGGCCCCGGCGGCGCTGACCCCTCCCTCGCCCGCGCCCTTCGCGCCCAGCGGGTTGCCCGGAGCGGGCGCGTCCTGCGCCACCAGGACATCGATGGCCGGTACCTCGGCGGCGGTCGGCATCCGGTAGTCCATGAACGTGGCCGACTGCGGCTGCCCGGCCTCGTCGTAGCAGAACTCCTCGAGCAGCGCCCCGCCGATGCCCTGAGCCGCCCCGCCCCGCAACTGCCCCTCGACCAGCATCGGGTTGATGGCCCGCCCTACTTCGTAGGCCACCAGGTAACGCAGCACCCGCACCCGGCCGGTGCCGGGATCAACCTCGACGACGGCGACGTGCACGCCGTACGGGTACGTCATGTGCGACACGTCGAAGCGACGGCGCGCGGACAGCCCGGCCGGCTCGCCGGGCCACAGGTACTGACTGGTGGGCGCCGTGGCCCGGGCGATCTCGGCGAACGTGACCGCTGCCGCGGGGTCGCCCCGGACGTGGAAGCCACCGCCGCGCTCAGCCCGGTCATCTTCAGCCCGGTCAGCTTCAGCCCGGTCATCTTCAGCCTGGTCGAGTCCGACCAGATCTTCCTCGGCTGCTTCGAGTACCCGGGCGGCGATCTGCCGGGCCCGGTCCCGGACGGCCGAGGCCGCCCCGTGCACCGCGCTGCCGGCCACCACCGTGGAGCGGGACGCCCAGGATCCGCCGCCGAACGGCTGCAGGTTCGTGTCGCCGTTGACGACGTTCACCGCAGCCGGCTCGACGCCCAGGGCGTCCGCGGC
>JAWWPY010000156.1:0-3766 GCA_033854735.1 Streptosporangiaceae bacterium
TATCCCGCCGGTGACTGAAGCGGCCGTCACCACGGCCACGAGTACCCAGGATGCGGGCTTGCCATGCGGATGGCCCCCCTGCGGAATGTGCCGGTCTTCCAGCTGTTCCCAGGGCCGCTGACCCTGCCCGTCAGAGATCTCCTCGTTTCGGCCGCCGCCGGCACCACCCCGCCGTATCTTCGAGCGCACGGCTGGAGGGAGGCCGTCGGCCAGGAAGACCATGCCGAGCAACACGGCGAGACCCAGGATCGCGACGACTGCCGTCAGTATCATCCCAGTCGTCGTGCCCAGGAGCTCCACTTGCGATGTTCTGAGTTCTGGTGGTGGGTACACCTTGCTGTATCTCCAGCTCTTTCGTATTTGGCGGCTTGCCCTCCCGCAGACAGCGCCCATCCCAAACCGGCGATGACTTGCCTGGCGGCACGCTGCTAAAGCTCGGCGCGCAGCCAAGAGGCACTGGCTGAAAGCGGCGTTGCGGGAGCCGCCCCGCCTAGCGGGGCGGCTCCCGTCTGGCCGAGTTAGCTGAGAACGTCCTTGATCTTCCCGGCGATGCCGGTTTCGGTGCCCATCGCTGGGCCGCTGGGCTCGCCCATGGCACCGTCATAGGTGGCATACAGCAGCGGGTCGGGAGCCGGGACCGAGGCCACATCGCCCAGGGGCTGAGGATCGGCCAGGTAGCCGAACTCGTGCCGGCCATCCGGCTGAGGACCGGCCGCCCAGCCGCCGTTTTGCCCCGAGGTGCCGTCAGACAGATGCCAGATGGCGCTGGCGTGCTCGGCGTACTCCTCGTCGAACAAGGCGTTCGGTGCCACGGTGGTCTCCAGTCCGTCGGACTGCAGCTCCTCGATCGCCTTCAGCCACAGGTTCTGGTGCAGGGTGTCGCGGGCCAGGTTGAACCGCAGCCTGGTGCGGACGCCATTGTCAGCGGTCATGTGATACAGCCGCGCGGTCTGCACCCGCCCTTGCGCCTCAGCGGCGGCGTTGGCGCGGAAGTCGGCCAGAAGATTCCCGCTGGCCACGATGTACCGGCCGTTCCACGGGTAACCATTGCTATCCGCGAGCAGGGGACCGCCACCCGCCACGATGGCCTGCTGCGGGTCCATCCCGCCCAGCACCGCGCCGACCACCGGGTCGGCCATGGCGGCTTTCGTCGTGGCAGTAGCCGGGGCGCCTTCCAGGAGGCGGGCCACCATGGTGGCGATCATCTCCACATGGCCCATCTCCTCGGTGGCGACATCCATGATCAGGTCTTTGTACTTGCCGGGCATCCGGCAGTTCCAGCCCTGAAACAGGTACTGCATGGTCACGGTCATCTCGCCGTAGGCGCCGCCGATGAGCTCCTGCAGCTTGTGCGCGTACACGGGGTCGGGCTGGTCGGGCTTGGACTCGAATTGCAGACGAGAGGTGTGCTTGAACATCAGCAGCGGCCTCCACTTCCATGGTGGTGCCCGCAGTCACGCGTCCGGCTCATCCGGGGTCTTGCGGGCTGTGCTCTGAGGCCGCGTTTTGACCTGGCCGGGCCGCTGCCCACAGATGAGCCCGGCATGCACGCCTGGCCTAAAATTTCACTCGGCCGCCCGGTCGAAGCGCCCGTCACAGGGAAGGAGGACCCAGATGAGCTCCACAGAAAGAGATGAGATCAGGGAGATCATCGGCCAGACGTTCGTGGCCATCGGCACTCTCGCCCGTGCGCTGCACGTCGAAGACGCCCGCCTTGAGCCAACGCTCAATGCCATCACCGCCCACGCGGCAGCCGCTCACCCGGCCGCCCGGGACGCGGGGCTCATTCTCCTGACCGGCGGAAAGCTCACTCCGCAGGCCACGACGGGGCGGGCGCCCCAGCTCCTGGACATGAAACAGCAGGAAACGGGCCGGGGTCCCTGCATCGAGGCCGCCCGTGAACAGACACTGATCTGCGTGAACGACCTTCAGCGTGATCCACGCTGGCCCGAGTTCTCAGCCGAGGCCCGAGCGTGCGGGGTGAGCAGCATGCTCTGCGCGCCGCTGTGGGTCAACAAGCGAACACTGGGGACACTCAGCCTGTACGCGCCGCAGTCCGCGGCGTTCGGGGAGCATGACAAACGGATCATCGAACTGTTCGCCACGCTGGCCGCGCTGGCCCTTGCTGAGGCCCAGCGAACAGACCATCTCAGGGCCGCCCTGCTCAACCGCGACGTGATCGGCCAGGCCAAAGGCATCATCATGGAGCGGTACGACGTCGACGCGGACGCCGCATTCAGCACTCTCAAGCGCGTCTCGCAAGACCGGAACATGAAGCTTCACGAGATCGCCCGCCAGGTCACGGAAATCCGGGAACTCCCCGACACATCAGAGCAACAAACCTCCGACTTCCGCCAGCAGCTCCCATAGGGACACTCACTACGCAGCGGCCATCGACGGCCAGGGAGGGTCTGCTCGGCGACGAGGAGTCCAGGCGACCGATCACGGCGACCGGTCGCTCCTGGCCTGGATGCGCGGGCACGGCCAGCTCCCATCGATCGGCGTTGAAAGCACCGGCTCTTTCGGCGCAACCCTGACCCGGGCGCTCACCACAGCCGGGGAACGGGTCGTGGAGGGAACCGCCCCAATGGCTGGCCCGCCGCCTGGACGGCAAGTCCGACCGCCTCCACGCCGAGCAGATCGCACTGGCAGTCCTGGGTCAGACCTCGACTGCCAACCCGGGGCCCAAGTCTGGGCCAGTCGAGGTCACCGCGCCTGGTCCAGAGGCCGGGAGACAGTCGCGCCGGGAGGCCAGGACTGCTCCAGGTCGGCCCGGTGAAGCTGGCCACCCTGAAGGCTGGTCAAGACCGCGTGGCGTTGCGGCTGTGATGCAGTTCGCTGGCGATTGTGGTGCTGAGCTCGTTCCAGCTGTCCTCGAATTTGGCTATGCCGTCGCGTTCCAGCTGAGCGGTGACGTCATCGAAGTCGATACCGACGGCCGCGAGCTGGCCGAGGATGCGTCGTGCTTCGTCGTAGTGCCGGGTGATCGTGTCACCCTTGACCTGGCCGTGGTCGGCGAACGCCTCGAGCGTGGATCCCGGCATGGTGTTGACGGTGTCGGAGGCGACCAGGTCGGTGACGTACATGGTGTCGGGGTAGGCGGGGTTCTTGACCCCGGTGGATGCCCAGAGCGGTCGTTGCGGCTGGCTGCCGAGGCGGGCGAGCTCTTGCCACCGCGGGCTCGTGATCAGTTCCTGATACGCCTGGTAAGCGAGGCGGGCGTTGGCGATGGCCGCTTTGCCCTTGAGTTGCGTGGCGGCGCTGGTGGCTATCCGGTCGAGCCGGGCGTCGACTTCGGTGTCCACCCGGGAGACGAAGAACGATGCGACCGACCGGATGGCGGTGAGGTCCCGGCCGGTGGCAGCGGCTTGTTCCAGGCCGCTGAGGTAGGCGTCCATGACGGCGCGGTACCGGTCGAGGGCGAAGATCAGTGTGACGTTGACGCTGATTCCCTCGCTGGTCACCTGCGTGATCGCGGTGAGTCCTTCCTGAGTGGCCGGGATCTTGACGAACAGGTTGTCGCGGTCCACTGCGCTGCGCAATGTCCGTGCCGTGCCGGCGGTTGCGCCGGTGTCGCGGGCCAGCCGGGGGTCTACTTCGATGGAGACGCGGCCGTCCCTGCCAGCGGTCTGCTGGTAGACGGGAGCGAGGACGTCACAGGCGGTGCGGACGTCGTCCGTGGTGATGGCGAAGACCGCGGTGTCCACGTCGGCGCCTTGCTCAGCGAGGCCGCGCAGCTGGTCGTCGTAGCGGTGGCCCTTGGACA
>JAWWPY010000157.1:0-15128 GCA_033854735.1 Streptosporangiaceae bacterium
TCAGCGCGCTGGCCTCTGTGATCGCCACGCTCGGTCCGACTCGTCTCGGCGTATGTGCCGGGCCGAGCTGCCGGTCCACTTTCGTGGACCTCTCGCGCAACGGCTCGAAGCAGTACTGCACCCGAACCTGCGCGCACCGAGCCAGCGTCGCGGCCTACCGGAGTCGGCGCAGCTCGCGTTGAGTGTCGGCACACCTCTACGGTCACCACACCGCATGGTTACGAAGTGTCGCTGGAGTATTAAGCGAGGCATGCCAGTGAGCGAACAGGTCAGCGGGACGCACGGGCCGGCGGAGGATGACGCGATCAAGCGCCAGGACCGCAGCGAGTTGCAGGCGCACGGCGAGGAATGGCCGGAGCCCGAGTCGCCGGGCGAGGACGAGCCGGCGGCGATATGGGCCCCGGAGGGCAGGTTCGCCGGAACACGGCCAGGGGAGGGACTGGCAGGCCATCGAGCTGCGCAGCGACCTGGCCAGTCACCTGGCAGGGCAACGATGCTCGCCGCCCTGGTCGAGCTGACCGCCAGCAACGGCGCGATCTTTGGCGCGCTGGCCGCGAAGCTCCAGGAGCCAGAGACGTCTTGACGTCAAGACGTCCGTGACGTTTAAACCAACTCCCAGCCCCCTGTCATGCCGGCCCCGCAGGACATGCACCGACGGAGAGATATCGGTCATGCGGGCCAATAGTGGCCATGGTGGCCACTACAACCTCGTATAGTCTGTCTCTACGAGGTTGCATACCGCTCGGTACGCTGGACATACCGCTAGGTACGGCAAGCAGACATGGTTAGGGCCTCCGATCCGCTGAGCTAGCTAGGCGTTTGCCGATCGGAGGCCCTGCCGTCTTAGCGGAGCCGGTGGAACGCGTCGCTCAGCTTGACTGCCTCATTCGCGGTTGCGATGAGGAGCCTGACGACCCGCTCGACCAGATCCCAGCTTGGACGGCGGCGAGACTGCTTACCCATCTTGCCGGGCTTCCTGCCATGTACCCGGGGGAGTCGTCTCCCCCGGACGCCGGTCGGCCCCGGCGTACGCTCGTTGCCGACCCCCGCACCATGGCCAGAAACCCGAGGCCGATTGGAAGCTGGCCTCGCTTGGCCCCCACTTTATCGGGCCGTACCGCAGCGACACGCCTCGAACACGGCGTGCCAGATATAGGTGTCGTGCCGTACCCCTCCTGACCTGCGCCGCGCTCACGCAGGCCCGCCAATTTCGCGTGACACTTTATCGGGTCTTGTTAGGGCGACAGATCCGCGCAGTCTTGCCGGGGCGTGACCGAATTTCCTCACGCGCCCTGTACCACTCCGGTGGGGGAGCGGTGCCCGCCCGGCGGCCTGGTGCTCGCTTCCTCGCGGCCCTGGAGGAGTACCGGGAGTGGTCGGCGGCCGGGCGCCCCGGGGCTATCTCGCACGAGCAGGCTCGCAGGCTGCTGCTCGGTGAAGACGGGTTAGGGTCGAGTGGTCGCCGAGAGCGGTCACCACGGCCTCCCAGTTCCTGGACGACACCGGCGGCATGACGGCTGTCGTGGCGGCGTTAGACGCCCTGGCTGGAAATCCATGTCCAGCGGAGTCCTTCCGGTGGGGAGACATGCTCCGGCTCCGCGTCGGCCGGTACCGGATCATGCACGTAGTCGAGGGCGATCTGGTCACGATTGAGCGAGTCGACAGGGTCAGCGGGAGCTGACCACGAACTCGGGCAGCGGGACCCTCAGTCGCGCCCGGCCCGGCGGGGGCACGGCACAATGCTCTGGTGAGCCTGCCGTCGTGGCGGTCCGCGGACGGCCAGGCCTCGGCTCGCAATCAGCCCACCCGGAAGGCGGAGCAGGATCGTGACAGCGCTCACGCAGGCACCCGGTCAGCTACCGGTTCACCGCAGGATCGCCGAAGAGCTTGGAGTTCGGGAAGGCCAGGTCGCGGCCGCCGTCGAACTGCTCGACGGCGGGGCCACCGTGCCGTTCATCGCCCGCTACCGTAAGGAGGCCACCGGCACCCTCGACGACGCGCAGCTGCGCACGCTTGAGGAGCGGCTGAGATACCTGCGTGAGCTCGATGAACGGCGCGGCGCGATCCTGGAGTCGATCCGCTCCCAGGGCAAGCTGGACGAGGCGCTTGAGGCGCAGATCATGGCCGCCGACTCGAAGGCGCGCCTGGAGGACATCTACCTGCCCTACAAGCCGAAGCGCCGGACCAAGGCGCAGATCGCACGCGAGGCGGGGCTTGGGCCGCTGGCCGATCAGATACTTGCCGAACCCGGGCATGATCCGCAGGTGCTGGCCGGTGCCTACGTGAACGCGGAGAAGGGCGTGCCGGACGAGGCCGCCGCCCTGGACGGGGCGCGGTCCATCCTCGTCGAGCGCTTCGGTGAGGATGCCGACCTGATCGGCGCGCTGCGGGAGCGGATGTGGTCGCGGGGCCGCCTGGTCTCCCGGGTGCTCGAAGGCAAGCAGGAGGCCGGCGCCAAGTTCGCGGATTACTTCGAGTTCGCCGAGCCCTTCACGAGGCTCCCCTCGCACCGCATCCTGGCCATGTTCCGCGGCGAACGGGAGGAGATCCTCGATCTCGACCTGGATCCCGACGACGCGCCGGCCGGCGGGCGCAGCGACTACGAGTCGCTGATCGCGGGGCATTTCGGCGTCACCGACCGGGGGCGGCCGGCTGACCACTGGCTCGCCGAGACGGTCCGCCGGGCCTGGCGGACCCGCATCCTCGTCCATCTCAGCGTCGACCTGCGGATGCGGCTGTGGCAACGGGCCGAGGACGAGGCGGTCGCCGTGTTCGCCGCGAACCTGCGCGACCTGCTGCTCGCCGCGCCTGCGGGGGCCAGGCCGACGATGGGCCTTGACCCCGGCTTCCGCACCGGCGTCAAGGTGGCGGTCGCGGACGCCACCGGCAAGCCGGCCGCAACGGCGACGATCTACCCGCACGAGCTGAAACGGCGCGCCGCCGGCGGACCCGGGCCATCAGGATCCGCGGGTACCGGCCGGGGCTGGGAGGAATCGATCGCGATCCTCGCCCGGCTCGCCGCGGCCCATCACGTCGAGCTGATCGCCATCGGCAACGGCACCGCTTCGCGGGAGACGGACAGGCTGGCCGGGGACCTGATCAAGGCACATCCGGAGCTGAAGCTCACCAAGATCGTGGTCTCCGAGGCGGGCGCGTCGGTGTACTCGGCGTCCGCCTACGGCTCACGCGAACTCCCCGACATGGACGTGTCGCTGCGGGGCGCGGTGTCGATCGCGCGCCGGCTGCAGGATCCGCTGGCCGAGCTGGTCAAGATCGACCCCAAGTCCATCGGGGTCGGCCAGTACCAGCACGATCTGTCCGAGGGCAAGCTGCCGCGCTCGCTGAACGCCGTGGTCGAGGACTGCGTGAATGCCGTGGGCGTGGACGTCAACACGGCCTCCCCGCCGCTGCTGGCCCGGGTATCCGGCATCAGCGAGGGGCTCGCCAGCACTATCGTGGCGCACCGGGACGCGGCCGGGCCGTTCCGCAGCCGCAAGGCTCTGAAGGACGTCCCCCGGCTAGGGGCCAAGGCGTTCGAGCAGTGCGCGGGATTCCTGCGCATCCGGGGTGGCGACGACCCGCTCGACGCCTCCAGCGTGCATCCCGAGGCTTACCCGGTGGTGATGCGGATCCTGAAGACGGCCGCGCTCACCGCGGGTGAACTGATTGGCAACGCAACGGTGCTGCGCGCGCTACGGCCACAGGACCTCACCGACGACCGTTTCGGACTGCCCACGGTCACGGACATCCTCAGGGAGCTTGAGAAGCCGGGCCGTGACCCTCGTCCCGCCTTCACGACCGCGGCGTTCGCCGAGGGAGTGGAGTCTCTGGAGGACCTCGCACCCGGCATGGTGCTGGAAGGGGTGGTCAGCAACGTCGCGGCGTTCGGTGCGTTCGTCGACGTCGGCGTGCACCAGGATGGTCTCGTGCACGTGTCAGCGATGTCGCGGGACTTCGTCGCCGATCCCCGCGCCGTCGTGAAAACCGGCGAAGTCGTCCGCGTGAAGGTGCTCAGCGTGGACATCCCGCGCAAGCGCATCTCGCTCACGATGCGCCTGGACGACGAGGCGGCCGGCCGCGGCGGGACCAGGGCGGCATCCGGGCCCGCGCGCGAGGATGGTCCCGCGCGACCAGACGCCCAGTCAGGCCGGAGCAGCGGTGACCGGCCCAGTGGCGGGGCCGGTGCCATGGCCGATGCGCTGCGCCGGGCCGGCCTGACCGGCGGTCCCGGCGACGCCCCGGGCGAACACCACGCGAACCGCCAGGGCCGCCAGGGGCGCTAGCGGCCCGGCAGCGGATTGTGGCAGTTCTTGCCTCTGGCTGCGGTTCTCCCGCCGCTGCGATCCCTCGGCTAGCGGCCGGAACTGGCCCTACCAGTCGCGCAGGAAATTGATGATCCGGTTTCCTACCTCGGCTACCGTCTCGGGGCGGGTGCGTCCTAGCTGTCTGATCACCCGCTGCACCGAGATCGCTCGAACCGATTCCGACTGGACCCAGCTTGGCGTGCCCAGCCCGCCATCCGTGCCCACAGGTACATGGAACGGCAACCCACGCTGGCGGCTGGTGATCGCGGCCACGATGAGCTGATCGATATGTAGCTCGTTGTAGGAAGGTCCGGAGAGTACCAGCACGGGACGCCGGCCGCCTTGCTCATGGCCCGCCACCGGATTGAGGTCGGCGAGCAGCACGTCACCGGCTTGGTACGGCACCCGGTGCGCTTCCGGCGGCGTCGTTGTATTCGGGCCAGTCGACCGCGGCTCCCGTGAGTCCGTCGCTGGCCGTGCCGGCGTCGAATGTGTGCAGCTCAGACAGGTACTCCTGCCAGGCCGGGGGATCCTCGCGCTGCATCCGGTCCATGACGTCGTTGGCACGGCGCATCTCACGCTGGTACTGCTCACGTTCGGCTAGCCGACCGAGCAGGTCGCCAAGGGAGACGTGTTCTTCATCGGCGAGCGCACGGAGCTTGTCCCGCACCGCGCTGTCCAGGCGGATCGTCGTGTCGCTCATACAATGAGCATACCGATACGTATGCATGGCTGGTGGCATGCTCACCGCCAGAACGCCGCAGGCACCCGCGGCTGCTCACGGGATCCATGGGCCCCACACGCCCTGGAGGTTGCTACAGGTGGCTTCGGATCGCCCTTGCGAGTTCGGCCTGGGCGGCGTCGGTGATATCGAGCACTCCGTTCTCTTTCCGCAGGGCATTGAACTCCTGCTGGTGGTAGGGCACTCCCGGCGGCAGCGGCGCGACATGCCAGTGCAGGTGCGCGTTGGCTTGCTGGCTGCCGAGGCTGAGGGAGTACATGCGCTCGGTTGGTACCGTCGCCGCGACGGCTCGTGCGACCTGGTGGGTGACGCGCTGAAAGTCGAGGAACTCTGTCTCGCTGAGATCGTGCACCCAGCTTTCGACGTGCCGCTTGGGCGCGACCAGGCAGTAGCCAAGCAGCGTCGGGTAGCGGTTGAGGAACACGACAGTGTCCGCGTCCTCGCAGACGATGTGATGGCTGTAGCTGTGGGTACCGGACACGACCCGGCAGATGAAGCACCGGCCCTCACTTCGGCCCTCTCGCGACCGCCGAGCATAGTCCTTAGTGTCCATCGGCACCCTGGCGGGCTGAGGACCGCTCATCGGGGCATTATCGCGACGAGACCTGGCTGGGCGCAAAGTCCGCCTCGGGGGAGCATCTGTCCTGGCCGCGGCGGGGGACCGGTGCCGCGCAGGTCGCATGACCGCTGACGGCCCCGCCTCATCCAACGTGCTGATGGGGCGGAGCCTCGTTGAGCTGGATGAGCTCGGCGGCGTGCCGCAGGGCGGCGCGGGTCGGGCCGACGACTTCGCCACCGTGCTGGCCTTGGTCGCCGCCGGCCAGGGTGTCGCCCTGATCCCGCAGCTCGGCGCGATCGGCGGCCCCGCGGATGTGGTGCTCACCCCGCTGCGGGCTCGCCGCCGGACCCGGATCGCCTACCTGGCTTCGTTCGTGGGTTTTGGCGCTCGACCATTTTGATGTGATTCACCCTGCCCTCTACTGGGCCGGAGCGGCGTCGCTCTCACGCGCGGCAGCTGAAGCAGAATCCGGTCCATCCCTACTTTACGGCTGGGGTCAGAGATGGGAGTCCAGGGCCAAAACAATCCGGTACGGAGGTCAAATAACAGCCCGGGGTGAGATTCCCCCGGGCTGTTATTTGAAAGCTGGACACCTCACCCTGAGGCAACCGCTTCCAAACAGGCGGGGTTCGCCGCAAGGATGCCTACACCCGTAAGTTTCATGGCGGCGACGCAAGCAAGATATCTTACTTGTTGGTTCCCTATTGGGCTGGCCGCTACATGGCAGATGAGGCCCCTTTTAATGGTCACCTTATAGCCCCAAGCTATGAGCATTGCCATACAATTAGCGCCGGAGTATGGAACAGCCACTGCGCTGTGCGCGGTGCTGTGCGTGGTTGCGGATGCGACGGTCGAGTCGGCGAACGCAGCCGGCGCCAATGCCAGCCCTCCACAGGTGGTGACCGCGGCCAACGCGGCCGCAGCGCCAATGCGGCGCGTGAGCCTGTTGTTTTGTTTCATGTTTACGTCTCCTTCTGCCGGCGCCGAAACGGCTTGACCAAGCGGACGTGGTGGTGTTGGCCGCACCCGAAGGCGCGGCCGCCGGCGTCTGCGTGCTCTGGTTCGCCGGCGATTGGAGCTAGCCTAGGGACGGGGTGTTGCATCTCGGTGCAATCCCGGTGGCATCCCGGCACGGCAGGTCGCGGGGCAGGGCGCGGTGAAACTCGGGGTTCTGGAGCCGCTGCCCGTGGTGGACGACGCGGAGCGGCAGGTGCTGATGGCGACCCTGCGGCCTCGATCCCCGCCGCTTGCTCACACGCGTTGATATCAGCCACGCATCCAGCAACGGGAACCGGCCTACCGGAACCTCGACCCCCCGAGACGTCCAGTACACCTCCCAATGCCCCTGCTCTGAGCCGCTAGGGCACCATTGGTTCTGGGGCTCGGAGTCGTCCTGAGTCTGGTGTAGGGTGGCACGACCACCCGGACGAGCGACACCCGCGAGGTCACAGGCCAGAGCCACCCTCACCGATCTCCGAGACCGCCGGGGAATGGTTAGGACGGTTTCATCTGGGCCCCGCTATGGCGGCTTGGCCTGGCCCCGTTTGCGGGTTGCCGCAGGGTGGTGTGACGCTTTGATCTGGCCCCGGGCCGGGCGGGTCAGGCGGCGGTCTTGCTTGGTCCAGCCGCTGAATGACCTACCGCAGGGGCACCCGCCATCATCCGGCCGTGTCCGCCTGCGTCGCGGCCATCCGCGGATCCGCCGCCGCGCACCCCGGGTGACCCGGGCTGCTATCCGCGGATCAGCCGCCGTTGTATCGCTGAGCTGCGGCCGGTAAGAAGGGCCGGCTGTCGGGCGGGCAAGTTGTTCAGCTTCAATTGGCGGATTCGGTGGTCGCCGTCGCCCGCGACAGGTGACCTGAGAACCGGGGAAGCGACGGCACCGTCATACGTGCAGAGTGCGACGCACCGGTTCGTATTCGGCCCAGGGATCGAGGAAGGTAGATTCCCACCGCTGGGCGTGCCCGGGCACCGTCAGGCGGTCATAGACGGTTCGCCGGACGTGGGCTGCGGTGTTCCCGCCTTTGTTGTGGCCCAGGAGGTAGTGAGCCAGCAGGAGGTCTCCGCGCTTCCCGGTGACCTCCACCTGGGAGCCGAGTGCTGCTGGTGGGTCCAGCATGGTCGAGTGGCCGCCGGTCTGCTGGAGGACTCGTGTCCCCCGATCATGGAACAGTTGAGCATGCGCGAAGTGCGAGCCCGGCCATACCCACATGTTCCCTGAGCTCGCTGCCTGCTGGTCGGTCAGGAAGACCCCGACGAGCATGGTGAAACTCGCCGGCGGGTCCTGGCCCGGACCGTGCCCGTCGATGTGGGGACCTCCGGGGACGTGAGGCCACGGCGGAACGGTTGTCGCAACCTGGATGTGGTCGAAGGCATACTCCACCGGCAGTGGAGCGACCAGCTCGGCGGCGATGCGCAGTGCCGGTGACCGCCGCAGGACGCCATCGCAGCGGGGCAAACGGTCCCGAGGCACAAACCACAAGTTGGTCCCCGGCCCCCGGTCACCCTCAGTTGGTGTCGCCACCTCGATCAGGCCATCGATCTCGATATCCGCGGCGGCCAGCAACGGCTCGGGGACCACGCCGGGAACCACGAGATAACCGTCGCAGCCGAACTGGCGCAACTGGCTGTCGGTCAGCATGCTCACCGATCGATTCTGGCGCCGCCGTCGGCGGCCAGACAAACCATTTTCGTGCCCTCACCGCCCTCACCGACCACCGTGGCCGCGCCCTCGGCGACACACCCGGGGACGCGGCCACACAAATACCCCCTCGTCACCTTCTGTGACGAGGCACGCGGCGGTGGGCGGGGCGTGGCTTGACCTGGAGCGCGCTCCAGCATCCAGACTCGTGCTCAGCGCCCAGGCGGACCGGGGGTCACCGGCATCCCCGTGATAGATCCGCTGACCGGCACAGTGCTCGCATCGGACCTGGAATTCACGATTTCATCATGGTCAAGGGGGGCAACGGTACTGGGGTCTGGTCCCATAGTCCCGTCTCCTCCCACAATCAGCTTTCTTGAGTGATGACCGGCGAACGCCGCCTTGAGGTCAGAAGCTGATGAGGGTCCGTGATCACCTTGTCCAGAATGTCGATCGCGGCCCCGCGCGCCGCAGCCATGAAGCCCAGGTTCGACGTGGTGAGCTCGCAACCGGCTGAGCGGGGGGCCAGCAGGCCGGCCAGCAGGGACTCGCGGGCGGGGGGCAGGATCCATTCCGCGAGGGCAGTGAAGTACCCGCCGAGGATGATGACCTCCGGGTTAACGATCTTGGCGATGTTCGCCGCGCCGATGCCGAGGTAACGGCCGAGTTCGGCCAGGGCAGCGAGTATCCGGCGATCGCCGGACCCGGCGGCGGTGACGATGGACATTATCTTGTCCTCCGGGGAGCCGGGCGGGCCGTCAGCGGAGCCAGGCGGTGCGCCGGCGGAGCCTGGCATCGTGCCCGCGGCCCGCAGCAGCGCGTTCAGGCCCACATACGACTCCCAGCATCCCCTGCGGCCGCAGCCGCAGGCCGGGCCGTCCGGGTCGAGAGTCATGTGCCCGATCTCGCCGCCATACCCGCGCGAGCCGAGCAGGGGCTTGCCTTGCACGATCATGCCGCCGCCGATGCCGACCTCGCCGGTGACGTAGACGAGATTCTGCGTGCCGGCGTGGCTGCCCACCCGGTACTCGGCGATCGCGGCCCGGTTCGCGTCATTCCCGATGGTGATGACCCCGGCCTGCTCGCGCAGTTCCCGGCCAAGTTCGGGCAGCACCGGGAAGTCATCCCAGCTGAGGTTGGGCGCGCAGCCCACCATCGCCCTGGCCTCGTCGATCAGGCCTGGGATGGCGAGGCCAAGCCCGGCGACGACCCGGCCCCGCCCGCCCAGGGTCGCGGGGACCGCGGCCAGGCAGGCATCGCACATCTGGGCCAGTGCCCGCACGCTGCTGGCCGGGCCGGCCCGATGCGCGTCGAAGGCCCGCCGCTGCGCGTAGACCTCGCGGTTCGCCAGGTCCACGGCGAGGACGGCCAGGTAATCGACGTTGATCTCCGCGCCGATGGCGAGCACGTGCCGCCCGGTTACTGCGAGCTGGGTGGCCGGCCTTCCCTGGCCCTGATCAGCGGCCATCCCCGTCTCGTTCACCAGCCCGAGGTCGATGAGCTCAGCGACCAGGCGCGACACGGTCGCCCGGGTGAGCCCGGCCCGGGCCGCGATGCCCGCCCTGGACGCCGTCTCCGCCGCCCACAGGTGCCGCAGCACGACCTCGAGGTTGTTGCGCCTGATGTCCGTGTGGCCCGCCCGGGCCGGAATGGTCAACGACCGCCTGTCCGGCAACTGCCACCTGCCTTCTCCGGACCGCCTGCCCCGGATTGCCCGCTCCAGGTCTTGACAGCATGACCGTGGAAGTTATGTTTTGTATTGCACCAATACTAACTGGCCAGGCTCCCCGCACCCAATGTCACCGGCATCTGACACCACGTTCATTCGCCAGCGTCAGCATGCGCCTTTCCGGGCTACCAGCCCGGGCGCATCCATAGCCATTACGGCAGTCACGTGCTCACGGAGGAGAAATGACGACGAGGTCATGGTCCCGGCGGATCCTCACTGCAGCGATAGGCACCGCCCTGTGCGCGATGGGCGTAATGGCGACCGCGCATCCGGCGCCGGCCGCCGGAACGGTCGGCGGGCAGTCCGCCACGCCGGCCAATCACGGCACGGTTCCTATCTACCTGAACACGAATTACCCGCCTGCCGAGCGAGCCGCGGACCTCGTGTCACGGATGACCCTGGCCGAGAAGATCGCCCAGTTGCACACCAACAGCGCCCCGGCCATTCCCCGGCTCGGGGTCCAGCAGTACACCTACTGGAGCGAGGGCCAGCACGGGATCAACACGCTCGGCGCCGACACGAACTCCGGCAGCGCGTCCGGCGGAGTCCACGCCACCAGTTTCCCCAGCAATTTCGCGTCCACCATGTCCTGGGACCCGCGGCTGACGTACCAGGAGACCACGGCCATCTCCGACGAGGCACGCGGCTTCCTGGACAAATCACTGTGGGGCGCCGGCCAGAACAACATCGGCCCCGCACGCAGCGACTACGGATCCCTCACCTACTGGGCGCCCAACGTCAACCTGGACCGCGACCCGCGCTGGGGACGCACTGACGAGGCCTTCGGTGAGGACCCGTACCTGTCGTCGCAGATGGCCGGCGCGTTCGTGGACGGCTACCAGGGCGAGACGATGAGCGGGAAGCCCATGACCGGCTACCTGAAGGTGGCGGCCACGGCGAAGCACTATGCGCTGAACAACGTCGACAACAACCGGGACTCGGGCAGCTCCAACACCACCGACGCCAACATCCGCGATTACTACACGGCCCAGTTCCTGAGCCTGATCGAGAACTCGCATGTGTCCGGCCTGATGACCTCGTACAACGCGATCAACGGCACGCCCTCGCCGGCCGACACCTACACGGCCAACGAGCTCGCACAGCGCACCTACGGCTTCAACGGCTACACCACCTCCGACTGCGGGGCGGTCGGCGACGTCTATGGGAGCGGGAGTCACAACTGGGCGCCGCCCGGCTGGACCACGGCGACCTCCGGCGGCACCACCACATGGACCAATACCGCCTCCGGCCAGCAGGTCAGCGGCGCGGCCGGCGGGCAGGCCTACGCACTGCGCGCGGGCACCGACCTCAACTGCACGGGCGCGGAGGACACTGCGGCGAACATCCAGCAGGCGATCAACGCCGGCGTCCTCAGCGAGGGCGTCATCGACAACGCCCTGGTCCACCTGTTCACCCTCCGGATGCAGACCGGCGAGTTCGACGCCGCGGCCAAGGTCCCCTATACCAAGATCACCAAGAGTGTGATTCAGAGCCCGGCTCACCAGGCCCTGGCCACGAAGATCGCGGCGAGCGACCTTGTCCTGCTCAAGAACGACCACGTGACCGGCTCGTCCGCGCCGCTGCTGCCTGCGGACCCCGCAAAGCTGAGCAAGGTGGTCATCCTGGGCAACCTGGCCAACACGCTCACCCTGGGCGGCTACTCCGGGGATCCGTCGCTTCAGGTGAACGCGGTCCAGGGGATCACCTCCGCGGTCCAGGCGGCCAGCCCCGGTGCCTCCGTCGTATTCGACGCGGCAGGCACATCGACCATGGCGACGTCGCCTGCGGTGCTGTCGGCCCAGACCCAGGCCGACATCACGAGCGCAGACCTGGTCGTTGTCGTCGCCGGGACCGACGAGACGGTGGCCAGCGAGGGGCACGACCGGAGCACCCTCGCGATGCCGGGCAACTATGACTCGCTCATCAACCAGGTCTCCGCGCTCGGCAACCCGAGGACGGCACTGGTCATCCAGTCCGATGGCCCGGTCGACATCGGGGATGTGCAAGGCGACTTCCCGTCCATCGTGTTCAGCGGGTACAACGGTGAGAGCCAGGGCACCGCGCTCGCGGACGTCCTGTTCGGCAAGCAAGACCCGAGCGGGCACCTGAACTTCACCTGGTACACCGGTGACTCTCAGCTGCCGGGCATGCAGAACTACGGCCTCACCCCCGCGCAGACCGGAGGGCTGGGCCGGACCTATCAGTACTTCACCGGGACGCCGACGTACCCCTTCGGCTACGGGCTGAGCTACGCCACCTTCAAGTACTCCGCCATCCAGGCCACGCCGAAAACGGTGTCCGCGAACGGGACCGTCAAGGTCAATTTCAACGTGACCAATACCGGGGATACCGCTGGCGCGACGGTCGCCCAGCTCTATGCGGCGACCCCGTTCAGCGTCCCGGGCGTCGAGCTGCCGGCCAAGCGGCTCGAGGGCTTCCAGAAGACCGCCGTACTGAGCCCCGGCCAGACCCAGCACATCAGCCTGGCGGTGCAGGTCAGCGGTCTCAGCTTCTGGGACGAACAGGCCCTTAAGCAGGTCGTCTACAACGGGCCCTACCAATTCCAGGTCGGGCCGGACGCCGGGAACATCGTGGCATCACCGGAAGTCCGGGTGACCGGCGCGATCGCCCCCCGGGTGCAGTACATCACCGTCCAGCCGGACCAGGTCGTCTTCAAGCCAGGCGACACCATGAACCTGACCGGCAAGAACCCGTGGATCGCCAACGACACGAACTCCTCGCTGGAGCAGCCGCACGCGACAGCGGACAACGTCGTCGAGGCGGTCAATAACGACCAGTCCTTCGCCGACCTCAGCCACGCCACGGTCAGGTACCACAGCAGTAACCCCAACGTGGCTTCGGTCAGCCCCGGCGGCAAGGTCACCCTGGTGGCCCACGGCGCGGCCACCATCAGCGTCACGGTGAACGGGGTGACCGGCTCGACCCCGGTCGTCGTCCAGCAGCCGTTCACGCTGACCGCGCCACCTGTCGTGACGCCGGGATCGGCCATCACGGCTACGACATCGCTGCCCAACAGCGGCAGCGCGCCGCTCAGCAACGTCAGCATCGCACTGACCGCGCCGAGTGGCTGGACGGTGACCGCGACGTCACCTTCCTCGTTCAGCCAGGTGGCACCCGGCCAGTCCGCCCAGACCACGTGGAAGGTGACAGTTCCCGCGGGCGCCCGGCCCGGGCCCAACGAAGTCGATGCGACCGCCACCTTCACCGACGCCAACGGCCAGGGCAGCGTGACTGCCGCGGGCCAGGCCTCGGTGCCGTACCCGTCACTGTCCAGCGCGTTTGACAACCCTGGCATCAGCGACGATGCCAGCACGACCGCCGGGAACCTGGACGGCGGCGGTTTCAGCTACTCCGCTCAGGCCCTGTCAGCGGCAGGAATCTCCCCGGGCGGCACCATCACCCACGATGGCTTGTCATTCACCTGGCCGGATGCCGCACCAGGCACGGCCGACAACATGGTGGCCGGCGGCCAGACGATCGCGCTGTCCGGCTCGGGCAACACCCTGGGCCTGCTGGGCACCGGTGACTACGGCACCGCCTCGGGCACCGGCACGATCGTCTACACCGACGGCACCGCGCAGCAGTTCTCACTCACGTTCTCCGACTGGTGGGCCAACCAGGCCTCACCCGGCGGTGACATCCTCGCCACCGTGCCGTACATCAACACGCCAACCGGCATGCAGAACCAGCACGTGAGCGTCTACTACGCAGGCGTGCCGCTGCAGCAGGGCAAGACCGTGCAGTACGTGACGCTGCCTGATGTCAGCACCGGCGTGGCGACTGGCACGACGGCGATGCACATATTCGCCGCAGCGATCGGGTGAGCCGGCGGGTCCGGCGCCGGCGCGCCGGCGCCGGACCCGCTGCGCCCGCGAGGCGCCACTGGATGACCGGGTACCCATCTGCTAACTTGCATGTTTTGTTGTATTAATACTATGCTTCGTATGTGACACGGACAAAGGGGAGTAGTTCTGCACGGGAGAGCGAACAGCTCTACAACCGCATCGCCGTGCTGCGGGCCGAGCGTCAGCTCTCCCGGCAGCAGCTGGCCGACGCGGTAGGCGTCAACTACCAGACCGTCGGATACCTCGAGCGGTCCGAGTACAACCCGAGTCTCGACCTGGCCCTGCGACTGGCCGAGTTCTTCGGCCTGCCGGTCGAGGCGGTCTTCTCCCGGGTGCCGTTCGTCCCCCTGTCCCAGCAGCTTTACCCCAGCAACGGCACCGACCCTGACCCGAGGAGGACGCCATGACCGTCATCCCCGCCCGCCGAGCCCCCGGCCGCGTGCGCCTGTACGTCCTGATCCTGTACGGCAGCCTGGCGGCCCAGCTGGCGGAGTTCGCCGTCTACTCGGCGGCGCACCTGCCCACCGCCGTCAACGGGGCCCAGTTCATCTTCATCGCCGGCGAACTCGCCGCCTGGCTCGGGGTGTGGCGGGTCACCCGGGACCTCACCGACCGCCGCAAGACCACCCTGGACGAGCGGGAACTCGCCACCCGGGACCGGGCCGCCTGGCTGACGCTGCGGCTGCTCGGCCTGGGGCTGGCTGTCCTCACGGGCGGCTACATCCTGCTGCATGACGGCGCCGGCTGGCTCCCGGCGCCGAGCCCAGCCTGGCTGTCGCTGGTGGCGTTCACGGTGTGGATGGTGGCCTGGACGCTGCCTTCGGCTGTCCTCGCCTGGACCCGCCCCGCGCCCCCCGACGACCTCGGCTGAGGCGGCTAGGGAGCGCACAGGGCGGGCACGCTAGCCGCCGAGCAGGCGGCGTGCCTCGCGGGCGATCTGCAGGTCTTCCCGGGCGGCGATGACCAGGGTCCGCACCGCCGCCCCGGCCGCGGTGATGTCGCGGTCGGGGCTGTCGCGCGCCGCGCCGTCGTGCGCCATGCCGTTGAGTTGGGTGTCGTTGAGCTGGGCGTCGATGGCGACACCGAGGAAGGCCAGCCGCTCGGCCGCCCGCCGTCGCACCACGGCTGAGTTCTCGCCGACGCCTCCGGTGAACGCGAGCACGTCGGCACCCCCGGTCGCCGCGCTCATCGCGGCGATGCCGCCCGCGAGCCGGTGGGTGTAGACATCGATGGCGAGCCGGGCGTCCGGATCCCCGCGGCCGGCCGCCGCCTCGACCTCCCGCATGT
>JAWWPY010000158.1:0-31948 GCA_033854735.1 Streptosporangiaceae bacterium
GAGACGCCGGGGTAACCGTAGAGGGTGCAGGTGACGGTGCCGATGTTGGTGAAGTCGATCACGGTGTAGACGCTGCCCGCGGTGCCCTGGGAGATTCCGATCTTGGCTTTGAGGGAGCGGGTCGGGCACGCGGCGGGACCGGCTGCCGCGGCCGGTGTCGCAGCGGGAGTGGGGCTGGCCGCCGCGGTGCTGGCCGGGCTCGTGCTGGCCGACGGGGCAGCGCTGGCTGTCGTCGCACTCGCGCCCGGCGCGGCGGAAGGGCTGGAGGTACCGCAGGCCGCGGCGAGCGCCGCAAGGCAGGTGAGCGCGGCCCCGGCCATCGCGTGCCGGGCTATACGTGGGGATGCAGTCATCGCGAGTGTGTCCTTCTGCCCAGGGGCGGCTCCGCGAGCCGTGTGACACTATGACGTCGCCCGGGGCACCGTGGTTGGCCCGGCCGGCATGGGCAATGTCACAGTTTCGCCACGGCCACCGGCGGCAGTCATCGCCGCCTCGCAGGTGGCCGCGCGCGCCGGGTCGCTCACTCTTTCCCGGCGAAGAACTCCGCGTGATCGCGGTGCTCAGCGGCCACGACCCCGATGCCGAGAACCCAACCGGCGGCCGCGCTCCCTGGGGCGGCCGGAACCCGCCGGAGCTGGCGGCACCGGCCCCGATAGGCGGGCGGGTCAGGCTGGCGTGGTCGCGTGCTCGCCGCGCGCGGGAACCTCGGAACCGGCCCAGCACCGGACGATGTCACGCATCGAAAGCAGCCCCGTCACCTCGCTGCCCTCGACGACCACGAGGTGCCGGAAACCGGCCTGCACCATGGTCTCCGCCGCGCGCTGAAGGGTCCAGTCGGGTGTCGCGAACACGACGTGTTCGGTGCGGTGCTGGGCGGCGACCTCAGTGTCCGGGTCCTGGCCGGCGCCGATCGAGTCGAGGATGTCCCGCTCGGTCAGGATGCCGATCCCGGCGTCCTCGGAGTCAATTACCACCGCGGCGCCCACGCGGCGGGCCGACATCAGCCGCGCTGCCTCGCGCAGCGTGTGCGCTGGCCCGATAGTCAGCACAAGCCTGGACATGCCTTCTCGAACCTTCATGGTCGATCACTCCCAGCGGCGCTGCTTGAGGTGACGCTTCCGGCCTAGCGGCGGGACCGGATGCGATGGCGGTCGCTACGAAGCTGAGTTTGTGCCTTTGTGACAGCTCGTCATCTACAGCATCCGTGATACCGCGCCCGAGGGCAACCCCCGGGTGGTTCAGGCCCCCGGGGCGGCGAGATGGCCGAGCACCTCGCCGTGGAAGCGCCCGTTGGTACAGACGGCGCTACCGCCCTGCGGGGTGGCGTTCCCGGCCAGGTCGGTGAAGATACCGCCGGCTTCCTCCACGATCACCTGCAGGGCCGCGAGATCCCACAGCGAGACGGCGGGCTCGGCTGAAATGTCCACGGCCCCCTCGGCGACCAGGACGTGCGACCAGAAGTCCCCGTAGGCCCGGGTACGCCAGACGGTGCGGGTGAGCCCGAGGAAACCCTGCAGCCGGCCCTGTTCCTCCCAGCCGGACAGGCTTGAGTACGAGAAGGAGGCATCCTCGAGCTTCGCGACTTCGGAGACGCGGCAGGGGCTCGCCTTGGTCAGGCCGCGGCCCGTCCACGCACCGCCGCCGCGTGCGGCCCACCATCGACGGGTGAGAGTGGGCGCGGACACGACGCCGACCATTACGTCATCGCCATCCATCAGCGCGATCAGGGTGGCCCACACCGGAACGCCGCGCACGTAGTTCTTGGTGCCGTCGATCGGATCGATCACCCAGCACCGCGGGCCCTTGCCGACCCGGCCGAATTCCTCGCCGTGTATCGCGTCCCTAGGGCGCGCCCGGCGCAGCACGTTCCGCAGCGACTCCTCGGTCGCACGATCAGCGTCGGTCACGGGGGTGAGGTCGGGCTTGGTCTCCACGCGCAGGTCGAGCGCCCGGAACCGGCGCGTGGTGATGTCGTCCGCCGCGTCCGCGAGGACGTGGGCGAACCGCAGATCGTCGGACCATTCGCTGGCCTGGTCAGCGCGCTGTGACATTGATCCGGGAGCCTATCTGGGGAGCCTGCGACATGCACGCCGTGCCCCACGGCACAACCTCTCCGTGGCGGCAGGCGCTGTGGTCAGCTTGTCGGAGATCGGGGGCCGGTAGACCACCTTTAGCACATTCGCGCAGTTGTGGCCGCCAGCGGCGAGCGCCGGCCCGGCCCTGAACCTTTCCGGCTGCGGGACCGTTCCGACGATGACAGCATCGAGGTGGACCGCGGCCCTGGCGGCCAGGGAGAAGAGGCAGTCGTCATGAAGAAGGGCCTGCTCATCGGCGTAGGCGCGCTGATCACGCTGGTGGGAATCGTCTTTATGCTGCAGGGCCTGGGCGCTATCGGCGGAAGCGCCATGTCCGGCAGCACCTTCTGGGCCGTGGTCGGCCCGGTGATCGCGCTGGCGGGCCTGGCCGTGGCCGGCATCGGCATGCGCCGTCGCTCCGTCTCATGACGGCCCGGGCCGTCAGCCCGGCCCGGGCTCAGGTTGCGCGGCCCGGGCTCAGGTTGCGCGGGCTCAGGTTGCGCGGCCTGGGCTCAGGTAGCGCGGGCTCAGGTAGCGCGGGCTCAGGAGGACTCGTTGCCTTCCTTGCTGCGCAGCAGCCGCCGCAGCGAGTCCAGCCGCGTCACCAGCCGAGCGTCACCGCCCTGGTCCCGCACCCAGTCGTCGAGCGCGCAGTCGGGCTCGAGGTGGGTGCACCCGCGCGGGCAGGCGGCCGTTCCCGGGGCCAGGTCGGGGAACGCGCGGACCACCCGGTCGGGTGACACGTGAGCCAGGCCGAATCCGCGCAGCCCGGGCGTGTCGATCAGCCATCCGCCGCCCGGCAGCCGGAGCGCGACCGCTGACGAGGACGTGTGCCGGCCACGGCCGGTGACCGGGCTGACCGTTCCCACCGCCCGGTCGGCTCCCGGGATCAGGGCGTTGACCAGGGTGGACTTGCCCACACCCGAGTGGCCGACCATCACGCTGACCCGGTCGGTGAGCACTTCGCGGAGCGGGTCGAGGCTGTCGTCCGTGAGCGGCCGCCCGAGGACCACGTGCGCGGTGCCCAGCGGCCCGTAGACGGCGAGGATGGAGTCCGGGGACGCCAGGTCGGCCTTGGTCAGGCAGAGCAGCGGGCTGAGCCCCGCGTCGTACGCCGCGACGAGGAACCGGTCGATGAGCCGCGGCCGGGGCGGCGGATCAGCCAGCGCGGTGACGATGACCAGCTGGTTCGCGTTGGCCACGACGATGCGTTCCACCGGGTCGGTGTCGTCGGCGGAGCGCCGCAGCACCGATGTGCGCGGTTCCACCCGGACCACCCGGGCCAACGTGCCGGGCGCGCCGGTGATGTCCCCGGCCAGCGCGACCTGGTCGCCGACCACGACACTGTGCCGTCCGAGCTCGCGGGCTGTCATCGCGGTGACCACCCGGTCGCCGACGACGCAGCCGTACCGTCCCCGGTCGACGGTGGCCACGAACCCTTCCACCGCGCTTTCGTGCGCCGGCCTGACCCGGGTCCGCGGGCGTGAGCCCCGTCCGGGCCGGACCCGCACGTCGTCCTCGTCCAGGCCGGCGTGGCCAGGCCGCCGGCTCAGGGTGCGCTCTCCTGCGTGGCCAGCATCGCCGCCCACAGCTCGGTGAACTCGGGGAAGGTCTTCCCGACGGTGGCCACGTTCTCCACCTCGACGCCGGGCACGGCCAGGCCGAGCACGGCCGCGGCCATCACCAGCCGGTGGTCGTCGTAGCTGGCGAACACGCCCCGGGCGCGCAGCGGGCGCGGCCTGATCTCCAGCCCGTCAGCGAGTTCCGTGACCGAGCCGCCCAGGGCGTTGATCTCCCGGGCCAGGGCGGCGAGCCGGTCAGTCTCCTGCAGCCGCTGGTGCCCGATCCCGGTGATCACCGACGGTGAGTCCGCCAGCGCCGCCAGCGCGGTGAGGACCGGGGAGATCTCGCTCACGTCGCTGAGATCGGCGGTGATCCCGCGGATGGCGCCCGTCCCGGTGACGGCCAGGCCGCCGGGCGTGAGCTCGTACGCCGCGCCCATCCGGGCCAACATGTCCAGGATCAGCCCGGCCGGCTGCGACGTACTGGCCGGCCAGTCACCGATGGTGACGGTGCCGCCGGTGACCAGGGCGGCGGCCAGGAACGGCGCAGAATTAACGAGATCAGGCTCAACGGCAATGGTGTGGCTGCCGATGGCCCCCGGGCGGACGAACCAGGTATCCGGCAGCTCGCCGTCGCCGGGGCGGCCGCCGATGGCGTGCTGCGTTTCCGTCTCGACCTCGGCCCCCGCGTCGCGCAGCATCTGCACGGTCATGGCGATGTGCGGGGCGGATGGGGCACGCGGGCCCCGGTGCCGGATCTCCACGCCCTTGTCGTAACGGGGCGCCGCGAGCAGCAGCCCGGACACGAACTGCGACGAAGCGGACGCGTCCACGGTGACCACGCCGCCGGCCAGCGACCCGGTGCCGCGCACGGTGAAGGGGATGGCGCCGCGGCCCTCGTCGTCGATCACGGCTCCGATCTCCCGCAGACCGTCGATAATCGGGCCGATCGGGCGCTCGGAGGCCCGTGCGTCGCCGTGAAACTCCACGGCGGCCGTGGTCAGTGCCGCCACCGGGGGCACGAAACGCATAACCGTGCCCGCGTTCCCCACGTTCACCCGCGCGTCCGCCGTGGTCCGGCCCGGCGAGACCCGCCACCCGGCGGGGGAGTCCTCGACGCTGGCGCCGAGCGCGGCGAGCGCACCGGCCATCAGGAGCGTGTCCCTGGCCCGGAGCGGATTGGCAATCATGCCGGGACCGTCCGCCAGAGCGGCGAGCACCAGAGCGCGATTGGTCATGGACTTGGAACCCGGCAGCCGCACGGCCGCCCGCACCGGGCCGGCCGCCACGGGTGCCTGCCAGTGCTGCGGCGGTGGGCTGCCAGCTCCCCGCGTGCCGTTCATGCTGTGAGCGTAGTCCGTGCGGGTCACGGCGCCGCCGAGGACTGGAACTCCGTAAGGGGGGAATGACCAAGGTTCGCGGCCCGCCAGGCGGGAAGGGGCCGCCAGGTTTGGCCAAGCATGAACGTGGTTATGAATGGGCACATTCTGTAATTCTGCTGATCTGTGCTACCCAGGGTCTGTGCTAGTCAAGGTCTGGGCCACTCCAGCCACCAAGGTGAGGACAGGATAACGACATGTGTGGCCGGTACGCGTCTGCGCGAAACCGCCAGGAACTCCTCGAGGAGTTCCGGGTCGAGCGCGATCGCGTCACCGAGTCGCTGGCCCCGGATTACAACGTGGCTCCCACGAAGCCCGTCTATGCGGTGGTCGCCCGGCCGGAAAAACCGGAAAGCGGTGCAGATGGGCCCAACGGGGCGAAGTCCAGCGAGGCGAAGTCCGGCGAGGCGAAGTCCGGCGAGGCCCAGCCGAACGTACGGGAAACGAGCGCCTCGGCACCGCCGGACGCACGCGCGGTCCGTGAACTCCGGGTTGTCCGGTGGGGGCTCGTGCCGTTCTGGGCCAAGGATGTCTCGATCGGCAGCCGCCTGATCAACGCGCGGGCCGAGACGGTGAGCACGAAGCCCGCCTTCCGCCGGGCCTTCGCCCGGCGCCGGTGCCTGCTCCCGGCGGACGGCTTCTACGAGTGGCAGGCGGCGGGCGGCGGCCCGGCCGGGGATGCCCCCCGGCCCCGCAAGCAGCCGTACTTCATCCACCGGGCCGACAGCGGCGTGCTCGCGTTCGCGGGCATCTATGAACTCTGGCGGGACAAGGACGCGGCCGACGACCCGGATGCCTGGCTCTGGACGGCCGCGATCATCACCACCCAGGCCCCTGACGACCTCGGCCGGATTCACGACCGGACGCCCATGGTGATCGAGCCCGCCCGATGGGCGGAGTGGCTCGATCCGCAGCAGGCCGACGAGGCCGCCCTGCACGCCCTGCTGGCTCCGGCCGTGGCGGGCGCACTCAGTTCCTACCCGGTCTCCACAGAGGTCAACTCGGTGAAGCACAACGGCCCCGGGCTGATCGAGCCGGCGGATCCCGATCCTGAGCCCGCCGGGACGCCACCCGCGTCCCGCCGGGCCACGGCCGGGAAAGGCAGCGACGCCGAGCAGAGCACCGCTGGCCAGTTGTTCTAAGAGACCCCCAGCAGCGCGGCCGGCCAGGCCGGTTCAGTGCGCCGCTGGAGCCATGACGAGAGGAGGGAGGGCCCTGTGGACACCGCTTCGGCAGGCAAGCGCCTGGAACGGGCTCGCGACGAACTGGACAGGTCCATCGCGGTGCTGCGGGGGGAGAAGCCGGACGGGATCGTGGCCGATGCGCCGCAGGATCCGGCGGACGCGGGTACCAGGCTGTCGGAGGCCGACCGCACCGAGGCCGTGCTCGCCTCGGCTGGCTTCCAGCGCACGGAGGTGCTGAACGCACTGCAGCGCATCCATGAGGGCACCTACGGGACCTGCGTGGACTGCCGGGCGCTCATCCCCGAAGGGCGGCTGGAGGCGCGGCCCGAGGCGTCCCGCTGCGTCGGCTGCCAGTCAAAACGGGACCGCCGCCACTAGGTGAGCTAGGCCGGCGAAGCCGGGAAGAGCCGTGTCCCGTGGATCTTGGCCGTCGCGAGCGGCCGTCCGGAGACCTGCGAGACGCGGCCTAGCTGCCCTGGCTCGCTAGCTCACCTGTAAGCCAGGTTTCACCCTGGGCCCGGCTTGCGCGCCGCGGCCAGCAGGTAGATGCCGAACGACTCGTCGCCGTCGATGTCCTCGGCCACCGCGCCGAGCTCGGCCCGGATCAGGCGGGTGATGGAGCGCGGATCTCTGCGCAGGACGTGGTCCACCGTGGACGGGGACAGCACCGTCCGCGGCCTGATCCAGCGGACCTCGAGCCCGGCCTCGGTCAGCAGGTCATTGAGATGCTGGGTGCCGAAGCAGCGCGTGATGGTGCCGTCCGGCCACGGGATGAGGACGACCTCGGCTTGCGGCAGGTCGGTCAGCTCGGCCCAGTGGTGCTGTTCGGCCAGGATCGCCATGCCCAGGACGAGCGAGTCCACGCAGGCGAAGAGCTGGCCGCCGGGCCGCAGCACCCGGGTGATCTCGGCCGCGACGTCCTCGGCCACCAGGTGCCGGGACAGCACACCGTCGTCGGCGATCACGCCGTCCACGGATCCGTCGGCGAGGAACGACAGGTTCCCGGAATCGGCCATGACTGTGGCGATCCGGCCGCGCCCGACCCGCGCGTGGATCATCGCGGGGAATTCCGGCGGCGCCGCCGTCACCCGCAGCACGACGTGCCCCGCCGCGGCCGCCTGGATGGCCCCGGGCGACCGCGATCCGGAGATGTCGACGAGCAGCTGGCTGCTGCGCGGCAGCCACGCGCCGAGCTGGGCCGCCGCCACGGCCCGCTGGAACCGCCAGTAGGCGGTCAGCGGGCCTGACCCGAGGACGGCAAGAGGACTGGTCGTACTGGTCGTACTGGTCACACTGGCCGCCACCGTGACTCCATCCACCGCGGGCTGCACGCGCCGCGCCGACCGCCCGTCACAGTGACGGGAACGAAGCGTCGGCGTGACGGCAGGTGCCCGCGCAGTCCTTACCGGACATCTTCCCCCCTCACTGCCCCATCCTCACCTCACCTAACGGCGAGGGACACGCTCCTCATCCGGCGCCTGCCCCGCGGAAATGACGGAATGAAGCAGCTGAGCCGCATGTTGCAGTCACCGTGGTCGAAGCCAAGAGTCCCCCGAGGGCGAGCGCACCAACGATGGCTCGCTTTAAGCCGGGTGAACCCGGGGATGTATCCTCCCGCCCATACGGTCGACGCATGCGGCCGGTGACGGAGATCTCCGAGGGGGTGGGTCCGGTACCAGAGACACTCGAAGAACGAACCGAGCGCTTCGAGCATGATGTGCTGCCTTACCTGGATCAGCTCTACTCAGCCGGGATGCGGATGACCCGCAATCCGTCGGACGCCGAAGACCTGGTGCAGGAGACGTTCGCCAAGGCGTACGCGTCGTTCCACCAGTTCCAGCCGGGCACGAACCTGAAGGCCTGGCTGTTCCGGATCCTCACCAACACCTTCATCAACACCTACCGTAAGAAGCAGCGGGAGCCGCAGCGGTCAGGTGCGGAGGAAGTCGAAGACTGGCAGCTGGCCAGGGCCGCGTCGCACACGTCCTCCGGGCTGAAATCAGCCGAGGCGGAGGCGCTGGAGCGCCTGCCCGATTCCGATGTCAAGCGTGCCCTGCAGGCTCTCCCCGAGGAGTTCCGGATCGCGGTCTACCTGGCCGACGTGGAAGGCTTCGCGTACAAGGAGATCGCTGACATCATGGCCACGCCGATCGGCACGGTGATGTCGCGACTGCATCGCGGGCGCAGGCAATTGCGCGAGCTGCTTCAGGACTACGCGGCCGACCGCGGCCTGGTGAGGGCGGCTTCGGCCACCGGACCCGAGTCGTCGCCCGAGGGTCAAGAGCCGGGGAGGGACGCGACATGAGCTGCGGAAAGCCTCATGAGGTGCCCTGTACTGAGGTACTTGAGCGGGTCTACTCCTACCTCGACGGCGAAGCCGACGAGGCGGCGTGCGCGAAGATCCGCCAGCATCTCGACGAGTGCGGTCCGTGCCTGCGCGAATATGGCCTGGAGGAGGCGGTGAAGCGCCTCGTGCACAAGCACTGCGGACATGACGCCGCGCCGGGCGAACTGCGCATCAAGGTGCTCACCCGCATCCGGCAGGTCCGGGCGACCCTGGAAGTCACCGAAATCACCGAAATCTCCGCCGACTAACGAAATCACCGAAATCTCCGCCGACCAAGAGGCCGCGCGGATCGGGCGCTGGATCGGCAGTCCTAGCCATCCGCCGACTAAACTACGGCCGGCTCAGCCCACCGCAGTAGGGCGCGAAAGTCCCCCAGGTCAGCAATGGTGCGCGGCTATTTCGACTACTGTATGCATATAGTCGATTACTTGACGGCGATGACAGTTTTTGGGGGCTGCGCGGATCTTTTTGGGGGCTACGCGGATCGGGGTAATGGGCGTTACCCTAAGTGTTGAGTAAAACGCCAAGCGTATGACTGCGAGGGGGGGTCCTTGGATAGGCTCTCGCGCGCCGCGTGGCTCTACATGGCCGCTGTCCTGGCCACCGCGGCCGTCACCCTGGCCCATTCGATCTACCTCCGGCCGCCGCTGGGCACCGGCATCGGCCCCTGGGTCACCAAGCTGCTGGTGCTGGCCATCCTCTTCCTGGTGTGCGACTCGACACCGACCACTCTCGCCTCGCGCCGTTCGGCATGGTCCCCAAGCTCGTCGGCCACCCTCGCCGCGGTGGTGATGCTGGGCCCGCTCGGCGCGGCGCTGGTCGGCGCCACCTCCCTGCTGAGCCTGCGCCGCGGGGTCTACCTGCCTCAGCGGGCGTTCAACGCGGCCATGTACGCTCTCAGCGCCTTCGCGGCCGGCCGCACCTACCAGGTGCTGGGCGGCGCGGTGGGCGTGCCGCACAGGGCGTCCTTCCCGATGATCATCGCGCCCTTCGCGGCCGCGGCGGCGGTACACGTCATCGTCAACCACGGCCTGCTCTCGGGCATGCTGCTGCTGCTTCCGCCGCCGGAGTCAGCCCGCCGGGCCCGCCTCGACGTGTACCTGCCGATGCTGCTGGCCGGAGATCTGGGGTATGCGACGCTGGGCCTGCTGATCGCCGCGCTGTGGAGCCTGGTCCCCATCTTCGCGGCGGTCCTCGTACTGATCCCGCTGTTCGTGGCTCGCTGGGCCATCGGGCAGTTCGCCGCCCAGGAGCGTGCCTACGACGCGACCATGGCCGCGCTCTGCCAGGCCGTCGAGACCAAGGACTTCTATACCCGCGGCCACAGCGAGCGGGTGTCCAAGGGAGCGGCGATGCTCGCCCGCCAGGTGGGCATGCACGCGGAACGGGTCGAGGCCATCCGGTACGCCGGCATGCTGCACGACGTGGGGAAGCTCGGCGTGCCCACCAAGGTCCTGCAGAAGACGGGCCCGCTGACCGAAGAGGAACTGGCCGCCATCCAGCTCCATCCCATGCGCGGCCTCGAGATCGTCCGGCAGATCGGATTCCTGGAAGAAGCGCTGGCCGGCATCATGCATCACCACGAGCGGATTGACGGCAAGGGCTACCCGCTCGGCCTGGCCGCCGACGAGATCCCCGAATTCGCGCGGGTCATCGCAGTAGCCGACGCCTTCGACTCGATGACCTCGACCCGCTCATACCGGGGCGCGCGGAAGATCGACGAAGCGATCGCCGAGCTGCGTAGGTGGTCGGGCACCCAGTTCGACCCGGTGCTCGTCGACGCGTTTGTCAGCGCACTGGAGCGGGAGGGCTGGGATCGCCCGCGAACGCCCGCGGTGGTGCCGCCCGGATACGCGGGCGGGATGACCGCGCAGGACCATGACGACCCGACCGCGCCACTCCGGGTGGTCGAGAGCCTCTGACCGGCGGGGGGAC
Organism: Streptosporangiaceae bacterium; assembly: GCA_033854735.1. GTDB lineage: Bacteria > Actinomycetota > Actinomycetes > Streptosporangiales > Streptosporangiaceae > JAWWPY01. The sequence continues at coordinate 10,483 of JAWWPY010000158.1, forward strand.
ATGACAACAACACAGCAGCGCCGGGTGCGCCAGCCAGCGTGGCAGTCCGTGGACTCCGGCCAGCTGCTCCTGGTCGCTGCCGCAGGCATGCTGGCCGTCGCGGCGGCAGCGCATACCGCCGCCGTCGGGCTGACGCAAGCGCGCGACGCGGTGGCGTTCGGTGCCCTCATCGCGTTCGGCGAGCTGCTCAGGCTCTCGCTGCCCGGCGACCGGGAGGCCGCCCCCATCGGCAGCGCGGGGGCGCTCGGCTACGCCATCGTCCTGCAGATCGGGCTCGCTCAGGCGCACCAGTCCGCCATGCAGGTCGTCGCCGTCACGGCGGTCGGGATGACCGTGGGCGCCCTGCCGCACCTGGCGGCCGGCCGCCCGGCCGGGGTGACCGGGATGGCGTCGAGGCTGCTCGCGGTGGCGTTCGTGGCCGCCGCGTTCCGGCCGGTCTCCGACCTGACGATGCTCGGCCAGAACATCTGGGTGGCCATGGCGGTGATGACCGGGCTGATCGTGGCCGGCTGGTTCGCGGAGTGCGTGATCAGGGCGTTGATCAGGGCAGACGCGTTGCGGGCCAAGTTCAAGGTGGCGCTGGTCGACGAGGTCCACGTGCAGTGGCAGCTGGGCGCGGCGGTGGGCGCGTCAGCGATGCTCATCGCCCTCGCGGCCGACGAGATGGGGCTGGTGGCGCTGGCCATCCTCATCGCCCCGCTGCTGGTCACTCAGGTCGCATTCCGCCGGTATGCCGGGATCCGCTCCACCTACCTGCAGACCGTCCGGGCCCTGGCCCGGGTCACCGAGGTCGGCGGGTATGTGGAAGACGGCCACTCGCGCCGGGTCGGCAGGCTCGCGGTGGCGGTCGGCCGGGAACTCGGCATGCATGAGCCTGACCTGCTCGAGCTCGAGTACGCCGCGCTCATGCACGACATCGGCCAGCTGTCGCTGACCGACCCGATCCCCGGCGGCGCCACCGTGCTCGTCTCGCCCGATGACCAGCGGCGGATCGCCGAACTGGGCGCGTGCGTCATCCAGCAGGCCGGCGTGCTGGACCGCGTCGCCGAGATCGTGCGCTGCCAGGACCGTCCCTGGCGGGGCACGGGGTCAGGCAGCACGGGGTCAGGCAGCACGGGGTCAGGCAGCACGGGGTCAGGCGGCACGGGGTCAGGCGGCACGGGCCCAGGGCCGCCGGCCGGCAGCCGGATCATCCGGGCCGCCAACGCCTTCGACGACCTGGTGGGCCCTTCCACCGACCGGGACCGCAGCACGGCAGCACTGGAGCGGCTCCGCCTGGATACCGCCGTGCAGTACGACCCGAAGGTCGTTGAGGCGCTGGGCAAGGTCACCGGCCGCCGGTACCCGGGGCGCATGTAGGCTTCGGCCGTGTTCGAGTCCGTCCTGGTCGCCAACCGCGGTGAGATCGCCAGGCGTGTGATCACCACCGCGCACCGGATGGGCATCGAGGCGATCGCCGTCTACTCCGAGGCCGATGCCGAACTGCCGTACGTCCGGGAAGCGGACCAGGCGGTGCTGCTCGGCCCGCCGCCGCCCGCCCGCAGTTACCTCGACGTCGGCGCCGTCCTGGCCGCGGCCCGCGAGACCGGGGCCCAGGCCGTCCATCCCGGCTACGGCTTCCTGTCGGAGAACCCGGAGTTCGCGGCGCGGGTCGCCGCGGACGGCCTGACCTGGGTCGGGCCGCCCCCTTCGGCCATGGAGCAGATGGGCGACAAGATCAACGCGCGGAACCTGATGGAGCAGGCGGGCGTGCCGGTCGCGGCCGGGACGGCCAGCCCGGTCACCGACGCCGACGACGCGGCCGCGCAGGCCCGGCGGATCGGCTACCCGGTCATGGTCAAGGCGGCGGCGGGCGGGGGCGGCATCGGCATGAGCGCGGCGACAGGCGAACCGGAACTGCGGGCCGCGTTCGACACGGCACGCTCGCGGGCGGAACGGTTCTTCGGCAGCCCAGCGATCCTGCTCGAGCGCTACATGGCCCGCGCCCGGCACGTGGAAATCCAGATCCTCGGCCTCAACGATGGGCAGATCCTTACTCTCGGCGAACGGGATTGCTCGGTCCAGCGGCGGCACCAGAAGGTCGCCGAGGAGACTCCCTCCCCCGGCGTCAGCGCCGCGCTCCGCGAGCGGATGTGCCAGGCGGCCGTCCGGGCGGGTGAGGCCGTCGGCTACCGCGGCGCGGGGACCGTGGAATGCCTGGTTGACACCGAGACACGCGATTTCGTCTTCCTGGAAATGAACACCAGGCTCCAGGTGGAGCACCCGGTAACCGAGATGGTCACCGGGATCGACCTCGTGGAGCAGCAGTTTCTGATCGCCGCCGGGGCGAAGGTGAGTTTCGATACGGGGTCCGTTGCGTATGAAGGTCATGCTTGTGAATTTCGGGTCTATGCCGAGGATCCGCGCCGTTTCCTGCCCAGCCCGGGGACGATCACGGAGTGGGCCGAGCCGTCCGGCGCGGGCATCCGGGTCGATGCCGGATACCAGGCCGGGAACCAGGTCACGCCGTTCTACGACCCGCTGCTCGCGAAGCTGTGCGTGCACGGGGCCAGCCGCGCGGAGGCACTCAGCCGCGCGCGGGACGCGGTAGCGTCGTTCCGCATCACCGGCCTCAGGACGAACCTGCCGTTCCATGCCGAACTGCTCGACAGCGGCGAATTCGGCAGCGGTTCCTATGACACGTCCGTGGTGGCCCGGCTGCGGCCCTAACCGAGGCGCTAACCGAGGGGCACTGACCGAGGGGCACTGACCGAGGGGCACTGACCGAGAGGAGTGGCGGGTGGCCGAGATCCGCGCAGAAATGGTCGCGAACGTCTGGAAGGTGGTGGCCGCCGAGGGTGAGCAGGTCGATGACGGCGCCACCCTGGTCATCCTCGAATCGATGAAGATGGAGATCCCGGTCCTGGCGGAAACCCCGGGAACGGTGACCACGCTGGCGGTGGCCGAAGGTGACGTGGTCCAGGAAGGCGACCTCATCGCCATCGTCGAGTAGCGCCCGCGCCGTCAAGCGCCCCCCGCCGGTGGCGCGGCCCCTCCGTGCCACCGCTGTCCGTGATCACGGAAGATTTCTGGGTCCATGTGTCCTGGATGTTCCGTGATCATGGAGGGCCGGGGCGAGGGGCGGCCGGAGGCAAGGGACCGCCCATCCGGAGGCACGGATTCGCCCATCCGCCGTGATCACGGAAGATTTCTGGGTCTATGTGTCCGGGATGTTACGTAGTAATCATGGGAGAGCTCCGGGGCTTGTTGTGATCATGGGAGGGCTCCGGGGCTGGTGGTCAGGCCGTGTCGGGGGCAGCGGCTTGACCACGCGTGGGGTGTCACCTTGACCACGGTTCGCCGTCCGCACTGGGGGCAGTACCTGGGCGGCTCCAGCGCGCGGGCGGCGCCGCATGCCGCATGATCGCCGTCGTCCGCGCGGTGGCCGCAGTGGTCGCAGAAGTCCGGGGCGCTCACATCTGGGCTCACGAGTCCCATGGTCCTCTCCGCGCTACCGCGGGGCCCGGCGGCCGTGCAACTGTTTCACCGGCGCCGGTGGTCTGACGGAGTGAGGAGGTCGCCATGGACGTCGCTGCCGAGGCCGAGTTCACCGATTTCGTCCGAAGCCGGTGGCCACGTTTGGTCCGGCTCGCCTACGGGCTGAGCGGCGACCTGGGGCTCGCCGAAGATCTGGCCCAGACCGCTCTGGTGAAGGCGTACGCATCGTGGCCCCGGGTGCACCGGGCCGGCGATCCGGATGCGTACGTCCGGCGGATCGTGGTCAATGCCAGCCGCAGCATGTTCCGCAAGCGCCGGGTGGCCGAGCAGCTGAGTGACACGCTGCCCGAACCGGGCCAGGCGGACCTGACCGGCCAGCGCGATCAGCGCTCGGCCCTGCTGGCCGCGCTGATGAGCCTGCCGCAGGGACAGCGCGCGGTGGTGGTGCTCCGGTACTGGATGGACATGACGGAGACCGAGGTCGCCGCGACCCTCGGCTGCTCCGTCGGGAACGTGAAGAGCCAGGCCTCCCGGGCCCTGGCCAAGCTCAGGATCAACGCGGACCTGGCCGAGGGCCTGATGGAGGGGGAGCGCCATGAGCAGCGATGACGAGCGGAATCTGCGCCAGCGCCTGGGCGGTGCCCTGGACACGATCACGCTGCCCCCGGCGCCGGTCGACACGGTTCTCCGCAAAGGCAGGGCGCGGCGGACCCGGCGGCACATCGCCGCCGCGGCCGGGCTGGCTGTCGTCCTCGGCATCGGCGTGGCGGTTCCGGCCCTGATCCACCAGGCTGTGCATCAGGCGCCGGTCTCGCCGGCCAAAAGGCCGACGGTGACGGTGAACCCGGTCGGCCCGGGCTCGCCGCGCGGCCTGATCGGCTCCGGGAGGATCAACGGCAGGAAGTGGAGCCTCGTCGTCCAGAAGCCCGGCACAGGGGGCGCGGGGAAGAACGAGCAGTGCATCCAGGCCAGCGGCGCTGCGTCGAGCACGTCGGCCTGCGGACCGTTGCTTACCTCGGACAGCACCCACCCGGTGGCACTCAATTTCATCGGCCAGGCCTACTGCGGCGTGCTGGCGCCCGGGGTAACGGGGGTCACCGTGACGCTCGCGGACGGCGCGGTGCTGGCGCTGCACCCCGTGGAAGCGTACGGCCAGCGTTACGTCGCTTTCGCGGTTCCGCACTCGCTGCCGATTGCCCGGGCCGTCGCCTACTCCGGACACACGGAACTCAAGTACGCGGTCCCGTTCAACAGCAGCATCGGCGCAGTGTTTGGCATCTGGCTGCGCCCAGGTCAGCGCGGCCTGCCACGGGGAACCTACCGGATCGGCTCCGGGGAAACGGTCCATGCGGGGCCGTGGGGCTACTGCATGACCGGAGCAGTCCTGGACTGCATCGAAGCAGACTCCCTCGCGCTGGGCAACTCAGCCGGCTTGGTTCTCAGCCCTGGACCTGGTCGGGCGGAATGGATCGTCGGAACCGCGACGTCCGTGGTCAATCACGTCCGCGTGCACCTGTCCGGCGGCCGGATCCTCACGGCGCGGGCCGTCGACTGCGGCGGGCCCCGGTTCTACGCGTACGTGGTTCCCAAGGGCCACAAGCCGCTCAGGGTCGACTACTACTCGGTGTTCGGGCACCTGCTGGCCAGCCAGAAGGCTAACCTGCCCTGATCGTCCGCGCCGGTCAGGCGCCGGTGGTGAAGGCCGGTCAGCCGCTGGTCTGGAGCCCGGTCAGCGGCCGGTGGTGGAGCCCGGTCAGCCGCCCCCGGTGGAGCCCGGTCAGGCACCGGTGGTGGAGCCCGGTCAGATGCCCGTCGTGGACCGGGGATAGGCGATCGTGGGATCGGTGATCACGTTGACCAGGTACGGGACCCCGGAGGCGAAGGCCCGGCGCAGCGCCGGGCCGATGTCGCCGGGCTTGGTGACGAGTTCCCCGGCGCCGCCGAGGGCCGTGACCACCTGGTCGTACCGGCATCCCGGCTGCAGGTCCGCGACCACGTCGTAGCCGTAGATGGCCTGCATCGGGTGCTTCTCCAGGCCCCAGATCCCGTTGTTGCCGCAGATCATCACCACCGGCAGCTTGTGGCGGACCAGGGTGTCCACGTCCATCAGCGAGAATCCGGCGGCCCCGTCGCCGAGCAGCAGCACGACCTGGCCTGACGGCCGGGCGAGCCGCGCGGCGATAGCGTAGCCGAGCCCGGTGCCCAGGCATCCGTACGGGCCGGGATCGAGCCAGCCACCGGGCCGTTTCGGCTCGATGTACTTGCCGGCGTATGAGACGAAGTCGCCGCCGTCGCCGATGACCACGGCGTCGTCGTCGAGCAGCGGGGCCAGCTCGCCGTAAATCCGCATCGGATGGATCGGGTCGGCCGCGCTGGTCAGCAGGGCACTGTCGGCGGTCATCGCGTCCTTGACCGCCGCCTGCAGCCGGGACAGCCAGGCCTCCTCCCCGGCCAGCCGGGCTGGACCGGCCGGGCCGGTGGCCGCCGCCCTCACCGCATCGGGCAGGGCGGCGAAGAAAGCGGTGAGGTCGCCTGCGTAGCCGGCGGCCAGCGGGCAGTGCCCGGCCACCTGGCCGGGCGCGTCGGCGATGTGCACGACGCGGGCGGTCGGCGACCCGTCCTTCCCGCCGAACTCGCCGTAGCCCAGCCGGAAGTCCAGCGGGGTGCCGGCCACGATGACCAGGTCCGCCTCCCGGAAGGCCGCCGCCCGGGCCCGGGTGACGAGCAGGTCATGGCCGGCCGGCAAAATTCCCCGGCCCTGGCCGTTCGTGATCACCGGCAGCCGGAGTTCCTCGGCGGCCTGCAGCGCGGCGTGTTCGGCTCCGCCGGTCCACACGTCCGAGCCGAGTACCAGAACCGGCCGGGCGGCCCCGGCGATCAGCTGTGCGATCCGGCCGATTTCCCCGGGATCCAGGTCAGCGCTAGCCGGTGTTGCCGCGCCGGAACCCGGTGTCCCTCCCGCCCCTATTGCGTCAGATGGGGCCTGGCCGAACAGCGCCTCCAGCGCGATGTCCAGGAATACCGGTCCCCGGTGCGCGGTGCTGGCCAGCCGGAACGCGTCATCGACCGCCGAGCCGACCTTCGCGGTCTCGTGTTCCGTCCAGGCCCGTTTGGTGATCGGCGCGAGCAGCGCGGGGTGATCAAACTCCTGGAGGCTGCCGGAGCCCCACCGGTAGTCGGGGGCCCGGCCCGCCAGAACGACCACCGGGGACCCGTTGAAGTACGCGGTGGTGACTGCGCTCACGCCATTGGTCACCCCGGGCCCGGCGGTGAGCACGGCCAGGCCGGGCGTCCGGGTCAGCCGGGCGGTCGCCTCGGCCGCGAACACGGCTGTCTGCTCGTGCCGCACGTCGAGCAGCCGCATCGGCGGGTCGGCCATCACCGCCCCGTCGTACATCGGGAAGACGTGCCCCCCGGACAGGGTGAACATCGTCGATACCCCGTGGGCGCGGGCCGCCGCCACGGCGAGCGCTCCGCCGTGTGCAGCCGGCCGCGCTTCCTGCCTGTCCTCAGCCATGCCGTGACGTTACCAGCTAGTAGGAAAGGTCCAGAGCGCCGGTCAAGTAGTCCTACTTGGCCGGCGCTGGTCGCTGGCCAGCCAGGTCACCAGGTTCGGCCACAGTTTCTGGTAGCCGGGCCAGTGCAGGAAGGCCGGCGGCCCCCAGTGCGGCGCGCAGTCCGAGGTGAACACCGCGCTCCGCCCCGCGTGGTGCTCACCGCACACCACCAGCGGATCGTCTGCGCAGCTCACCACTACGGTCGCGGCGGGCCGGGCGGTCACCTTGTTGTACCCGAGGAGCACGGGCCAGTCCGGCGGGACGTCGGCCAGCACGGGGTGGCCGGGCTCGGTCACCACCGGGGTTATCCCCTGCGGCGCTTCCGCCCGGTCATCCAGCGGGCTGATGGTCACCGGCAGCGCGTCCTCGACCGGGGTGCCGTGGTACCGCGCCTTCCCGTCAATGCCGGCGAACGACAGGTAGCCGCCGATCATGAGCAGGCCGCCGCCGTCCCGCACGTAGCGCTCGATGACTTCCAGCCGGTTGGTGGCCAGCATTGACCGCTCGAAGGTGTCCGGGGAGAGCAGAAGGCTGTTCGCGCCGATGTCGCTCAGGATGACGGCCGCGTATCCGGCCAGGTCCGCCACCGATCCAGGGAACCCGGCCGGAACTTGGTGGCCGGGCAGATAGTCCACGTCGACGGCGGCGCCGGTCAGGGCCGCGCGCAGCGGGCCGGCTCCCTCGACATAGGAACTCGTGCTGAAGGAGTCGACGCCTTTGACATGGACGCTGTGGGTGACCCAGCTTTCGCCGCAAAGCAGGACGCGCACGATCTGTTCCTCGCTCGCCACCCGGTACCGGACCTCTGGCGGCGGGTCTCGATGCGCCGCGCCTTCATGGCCGACGTGCTCGGTATTCAGCTAAGCCCGGGGTCCTGTCGCTGTCCAGCCTGGCTGGATATCTGCCTCCGTTCTGGCTGTCGCCGGGCCTGGCGATGCGCCGCTGCTGACCGCAGGCGTGGCTGGCCCGCAGGCCGTGCGGCGCGCTGCTGACGGCAGGCGCGGCGGGCCCGCAGGCGGCGCGTCGCACGGCGGACGCCGGTCGCGGCGGGAGTACCGGGTTATCCTGAGTGCCCCATGATTGACCGTGACTTCCCACCCCCGGCAGATTCGCGGGCCACGCTGGCCGGCGATCTGGTCAGGATCCGCCCGGGCGGCCCCGATGACGTGGAGCCGCTGCGCGCGATCTTGGCCGAGCCCGAGGTGGCGTGCTGGTGGGGAGAGCCGGATCCCGCCGAGGAGATCGCGGCCGACTTGCTCGGCGACAGTTCCTCGGTGCTCCTGGTGGTCGAGGTCGATGGCCGGGTGGCCGGCGGAATCCAGTTCCACGAGGAGAACACCCCGATGTACCGGCACGCCGGGATCGACATCTTCCTCACCACCCACCAGCACAACCGGGGCGTGGGCACGGAGGCCGTCCGCCTGCTGGCCGCATTTCTGTGCGAGCAGCGAGGTCATCACCGGCTCACCATCGACCCGGCGGCAGCCAATCACCGGGCGATCAGGTGCTACGAGAAGGTCGGCTTCCGCCGGGTTGGCTTAATGCGCCGCTACGAACGCGGATCCGATGGCCAGTTCCATGACGGACTGCTCATGGACCTGCTCCGTGAGGAACTGGCACCCGGCCGGTGAGCCTCTGGTGCCGGCCGCTAGAGGCACGATGCTCCGTCGAAGGTGCAGGTCGAGGGGTAGATCGTGGCTCCCTGGGCGACGAAGTACCCGGACTGGCTGGTCCCTGGGGCGATCGTCGGCCAGTCGGGTTGAGGTCCCATCACTACCGTGTCGCGGCCCGGGTTCGGGTCGATAGGGCCCCACGTGACCTGGATCTGGTCCCCGGGGAACTCGGCGGACAACACCCATCCCGCGACGTAGTTACGGCCGACATTGGTGACGGTGAACTCGCCCGTGATGCCTCCGGACCAGACCTCGATGGGCGTGTAGACGACCGTGACTGTGACTGTGACAGCGCGCCGTGGCGCGATTGTGGCCATGACGGACGGCATGGTGGCCGGGAGCGCGCTGGCCGCAGGCGAAGGACTGACTCGCGGCGTGGCCGACGGGCTGGGGCTGTCCGTCATCGGGGGGCTCGCCGAGGGAACAGTTATCGGGACGGAGGGCGCTCGCAACGGGACAGTCGTCATGGCGCTCGGGGAGTGCTTCGGCAAGACGAAGATCACGCTGATCGCCAGCACCAGGAACGTGGCGCCGGCCCCGATCGCCGCGTACCACGGGTGCAGCGTCGCCACATCGAGCCACTTGCGGTGGGCCGGCTTCTCGCGCAGCCGGTCCTGGGCCGGCTCTTCAAGCAGCCTGAGCGGGGCCGGCTCGCCGAGCCACCACGCCCGTGCTCCCTCGGCCTCCCACCAATGCCGGCGCTCCGCGCCGAACGGTGGGCGGCGGATCGGTTCGCCGGGCCGCCGGTTGCGTCGGCCCGGCCTGCGTCGGCCCGCGCTACCCATTGCGTAGACAGCGCGGGCTTGTTCGGGATGCAGCCAATCCAGGCATGGTCGTCCCAGCCTGGACAGCCCGGGCAGGACGGTGCGGACCTGGCACCCGGCCGGTCAGCGACAGTCATCCAGGCTGTCCCGAGTCCGCGTAGTCCGCGCAGGCGGCTCCGTTGTAAGTGCAGTCCGACGGAGTGGTGGTGTTCCCGCGGGCAACGAAGTAACCGGACTGGCTGGCCCCCGGGGCGATCGTCGGCCAGTCCGGCTGAGCTTCCATGACGACGGTGTAGCCGCCTGGGTTCGGGTCGATGGGACCCCAGGTGGCCTGGATCTGGTCCCCGGGGAACGCGGCGGACAACTCCCATCCGGTGATGGCGGTGCTGCCGTGGTTGGCGATGGTGAACTCGCCCATCATGCCTCCGTACCAGCGCACGATGAGTGCGTAGGTGATGGTGACCGACGGGGGCAGCCGCGGGGCGGCCGAACCCATCGCCGACGGCGCAGTGGCTGGGAGTATGCCGGCGGCTGACTTCGCCGGCCGCCTTGCGCTGTACGTCGTGCCGTGGGTCGCGTTGGGGTTCGCCGTGCGGCCGCCTGCCGGTGTGGCGCGCAGGGACGTGCAGGGCACCGCCCCGCACTGGGTCATCATGGCGCTCGGGGACTTCGGCAAGATGAAGATCACACCGCCGGCCAGCACCATGAATCCGGCGCCGGCCCCGAGCGCCGTGTACCACGGGTGCCTGGTCGCCGCCTCGAACCAGCGGTGCCAGATCGCTGCGTTGCGAAACCGGCCCTGAGCCGGCTCGTCTCGAAAACGGCGCTGAGCCGGCTCGTCGGGGAACCCGGGCCGGGTCGGTTCGGTGAGGAATCGGCGCTGGTCCGGTTCGTCGAGGAACCCGTACTTTGCCGGCTCGTCGATCAGCCGGTGCTGAGCCGGCTTGTCGTGCCACGATTCCTGGTTGCCCCACCAAGGCGGGCGAGGCGCACCGAACGGTGGGCGCCGGGTCGGCTCGCTGGACGGCCGCCGGCGCGATGGCCTGCGTCGGCCCGCGCTACCCATTGGCTGGATGCCGCGTAGTTGTCCGAGACATGGCCAAAGCCCCAATCTGCATGCGTGGCCCCCCTGCACGAGGCAAACTGATCTTGATAATTCAGAATGGTAAGGCCACTTCACATGTGAAAACCCTTTCAGACGTATGACGAAATGGCCCTCCACCGCAGAGCGTGAAGAACTCACTGCGCTGCGCAAGAAGAGTTGCGCCTGGGGGTCAGGTTCCTGGTGCCCCCGGGCGCGGCGCTCCCCGGGTGCGCCGACGCTCCGGGCGACCAGAAGGTCGGATGTTTCCTGGCGGCCCATGGGGAATGGGGTGCGGCGATAACCCCTGGCGTCCAGTCCGGCCCTATGCCATCTGCCCGCTCACGCGAACTCGACCAGCGGGAACGCCCGGTGGCGGCGGGGCGGGACGAGAAAGTTCTGGCGACGGGTGGCGGTCAGGAACCTTTCCAGTCCGTTGTCGGCAGCTTGCACACCGAACTGGTTCTGCAAGTCGAGCGAGGCTTGATTGACCCGCATGACTCGGAAAAACTCCGCTGTCGGGACGAACACCGTGAACTGCAGCTTCGGCTGGCTGGAGCCGTCCGGCACGTCCATGTTGTCGAAGCCGGGGCCATCCATCCGCACATGGATGGGTGTGGTGTCGGGCGCGCGCGACGAGCGGTGCAGGCACGACAGGTGGCCGAGGCGATGCTCGCCCTGGAACGTGTTGATCGCCTGGGCGTTGTTGGCCGCGTCGCCGGTGCCCTGGAACACGTTATCGAAGATCGACGGGCCGCCGCTGTTGGTGAACTGATCGTTGGGGTTACCGGTCGAGGGGATCGGGTTGGAACGGAACATGTACTGCACCCGCTCGGTGAACGGTTCGCCCCCGGGGTCGCTGCTGGATGGCCGGGCGTAGAACTGGGCCAGGTCCTCGATCACATGGGACAGGTGCTGGATCCCGCCGTTGTCGAAGTAGTCGCCAGGCCGGGCGGTGGTGAGCCGCGCCGAGGGGTTGCCCGCGAACGTGCAGATGCCGGCCGGGCCGCTGCCGTCGACCTGCTGGTCGAGGAAGCCCATCCACATCGTCGATTTCGGGTTGATCTCGTTGGCGTACGGGAGCCCGTTCGCTGCCGCGACATAGGCGGGCAGCCCCAGTTGCAGGAACTGCGCCCGGCTCGAGGTGACGGTGGCCAGGCCGCTGAACAACGGCGGCGACTGGATCGGGCGGCCGGCGAGCGAGTTGCTGCCGCCCAGCCAGCTCAGCACGTCCTGGATGTACGACGGATCATCGCTGCGGATCGTGATAAGCAGGTCGTTGCTCTCGATCCGCACCGGGACGTTGAAGGTCTGCTTGGTGATCCCGGGGTTTTGCGGTGACATGTCGGTCGGGCCAGCTACGGCCTCTTCCAGCGCGAAGCGGCTGTTGTTCGAGGTGAGCCTGGGCATGCGCGACGAGACCAGCGACCCGTTCATGCCGCCGGGAAGCTTGCTGAAGTACGGGGTCCCGTAGGCAACGAACACGATGATCCCGCCGGCGGCGAACGGGTAATTCGATTCGATAGCGGCCAGCGCGTTGCTGAGCATCTGCTGATCGCTGACGGTCGGTGTGCGGTTCAGCCTGGCCGTGACGAAGACCGTGTGCCGCGGCGGCAACTGAACCAGTACGTTTCCGCCCCCGTCATTGAGAGTCTGCGCAGGCGCGATATACGGCCCGATGCCGAACTGGATGTCGGGCAGCGCGGTGCTAGCGGCTAGGCGCATCCGCTGCGGCGGGATGGTCTTGGAGCCCACCAGGCGCAAAGTGCCCAGGGCTAAGGCCAGGCCGCCCGCTCCCTTGAGAACGGTCCTTCGGGTTGTCGCGGGCATGGAGTACCGGGCTGGCGCGGCCGCTGGTGGGGCGCTGACCAGTGTCTCGGGGTGCTCGGAGCGCTCGGAGTGCTCGGGATGCCTGTCCATGTGGGATCTCCCTATCGGTAGGCGCGGCAGAATCGATGGCATGGGGGCATCGTCTGGACGCGGAGAAGCCGGTCGAACATGGCGGCGATATAAGGCTGCGAGCAGCGCAGCGACCAGGCCGCACATACCTCTCATCGTCACTCCACGAGCGGGGGAGCAGGTGGCGCGAGATGACCGGACCACGCCTGCAGGCAGGGAGGAGGGTCACGGCAAAGAGCTAATAGGAAACTTTCCTATTATTTAGGGATTTCCTACCACGGGCGCAGCTTGGCGTCAATGCCCCGCGCGGCGAGCGGCCGGCGGCACATGGGCAGATCGGCCTGTCGGGCTATGATCCGCGCCCGGTGGCCGGATCGGGCCCACCGCTGGACACCGCTGGACGGCGCCAGCCGGCGAGGCAGGCACGCCGGGAGCAGCTAACCGCAGAGTCCAGCAAGCCGCCGCATCGCGGGTGCCTGGACGTCGGATAGTCAGCGGTCTACCATCCTGGGTGCTGAGGTGTCGAAGCGCTTCGACAGCGTCGAAGGCACACGTTCGTGGGCACGCCTCTGGCCGCAGGCCGGGCGCGAAGGTACCAGATTGGCTGAATGGCGGAGGGAGATCGCGGTGGAGCATAGTCCTGACCACCCCGTATCGCGGCGGGCGCTGCTGCAGGCGGTCGGCGCGACAGCCTTGGCGGGCGCGGGCGCCGCGGTATTAGGAGACGCTGCCGCGGCATCGACTGCGGCAGGCCCGGCGCGTTCGGCCCGCGAAACCACGCCGCTCGAGGTGGGCTGGCGGTTCCACCAAGCTGATGCGCCGGGTGCGCAGGATCCGGGTTTTGACGACTCCGGCTGGGCGCACGTGCGCGTGCCACACACGTGGAACGCGATCGACGGGGCCAACGGCGGCGCCTACTACCGCGGGATCGGCTGGTATCGCCTGACGGTGCCGCCGCCGGCTGCCGGGCGCCGTCTTTTCCTGGACTTCGGCGGTGCCTGCCTGGTCTCGGACGTGTGGTGGGACGGCCAGTACGCCGGCCACCACGCGGGCGGCTACGCCGGGTTCCGGTTCGATGTCACCGATCTGGTGTCGCCTGGCCGCCCGGCCGTGCTCGCCGTGAAGGTCAGCAACGCCAACGACCCCAGTGTTGCGCCGCTGGGTGGTGATTTCTCGATCGAGGGCGGCCTGTACCGCGATGTGCAGCTGATCTCGACCGATCCCGTGCACATCGACGCTCTCGACTACGGCGGCCCGGGAGTTTACGTGCGCCAGCGCTCGGTCAGCGCTGTCGCGGCAGATCTGGGCGTGACGGTCAGGGTCACCAACGACTCGGGGCGGAAGGCGGTGGTGACGGTGGGCGTCGCGGTCGCAGACCGCGACGGCGCCGAAGCCGCCACCGCGGCCCGCGAGGTCAGCGTCGCGGCGGGTTCGACGGTGCCGGTGACCATCCCGGTGCGCCTGGCCCGCCCCCGCCTGTGGAATGGTCCCGGCGATCCCCACCTCTATCAGGTCACCGCACAGGTCAGCTCGGGCAGTTCTGACCGTGACGCGGTGCGCGTGCCGCTCGGCATCCGCACCTTCTCGGCCGATGCGGACAAAGGGTTCTTCCTCAACGGCACCCCATATCCACTGAACGGCGTCGATACCCACCAGAGCTGCAGGCCCGCGACCGGGGTCGCGGTCAGCCAGGCCGATGTCGATGCCGATTACGCCATGATCCGCGATCTTGGCGCGAACGTGGTCCGCATGGCGCACTACCAGCACTCCCAGCGTGAGTACGACAACTGCGACCGGCTGGGCATCGTGGTATGGACGGAGGTCCCGCTGGTCGGCTGGAAGACAGTGTCGGACGCCTTCACCACGAACACCCAGCAGCAGATGCGCGAGCTGATACGGCAGAACTACAACCACCCGTCGGTGGTCTTCTGGGGCCTCGGCAACGAGCAGTACGCGTCCGACGCATACACCAACCAGCTCCTAGCCAGCCTGCAGGCGCAGGCCCATGCCGATGACCCGGAGCGGCTGACGGCATATGCGCACTGCTGCCTGTCCGACACTGACCCGCTGACCAACCATAGCGACGTGATCGGCTACAACCGCTACTACGGCTGGTATGTGACTCCCACCGATGGTGTCGGCCCGTGGGCCGATGGGCTGCACGCCGCCGATCCACCCCGCCGGATCGGCGTGTCGGAGTATGGGGCCGGCGGCAGCCCGATCCAGCATGAGCAAGATCAGACCCAGCCCGTGCCTGGCAGCACCTGGCATCCCGAGGAGTGGCAAGCAATCGCCCACGAGCAGAACTGGAACGAGCTCAGCGGCCGCCCCTTCGTCTGGGGCCGCTTCGTATGGGTCATGTTTGACCTGCCCTCCGCTTCGCGCAACGAAGGCGACCGGCCGGGGATCAACGACAAAGGCCTGGTCACCCTGGACCGCACGATCAAGAAGGACGCCTTCTACTGGTACCAGGCCAACTGGTCACCCGACCCGGTCGTCCACATCACCTCGGCCCGCGACACGCCACGGTTCACCGCGACCACGAACGTCAAGGTCTACGCCAATACCGGCCCGGTCGAACTGCGGGTCAATAACATCAGCTACGGAACGGTCACGCCCGCGGGTCACGTCGCGCAATGGTCCGCCGTCCCCCTCAGCCCAGGCCATAACGTCGTGGAAGCCATCGGTTCACGTGACGGCCGGCCTGTCACCGATACAGCAACCTGGGAACATGACACCTCACCGGCCGGCGCCTCGGCCGCTGTCAACTCCGGTAGCGCGGTGCCGTATGTGGACGCGTCCGGTCACGCTTACGCCGCAGACCACGACGTGTCACCCAGCCAGACCGGGCGGACTGGCGCGCTGATCTCCGGCACTGCCGATCAGCCGCTCTACCAGACGTACCGGTCCGGCTACTTCGCCTACCGCATTCCCCTCGCCAATGGGACCTACCAGGTGACGCTCAAATTCGCCGAGCCAGAGCACTCCGCCAGCGGAAGGCGCATCTTCAACGTCAACGCGCAGGGAACGCGCGCCCTGGCCAACCTCGACATCTACGCTGAGGCGGGCAAGAACGCCGCGCTGGATAAGACAGTCACGGCCACGGTCACCGATGGCGTTCTCGGCCTGGAATTCGTTCCGGTCCTCGGCCAGGCCACCGTGTGTGCCATCATCGCGGCCCCGCACAGCTGACACTGCGGCTACGCCACCGCGGAGGTTCACCACTGGTAGGGCAGGAACTTCCCGTCCAGCACCACCACGACACGATCGCCCGCCGGGTCTGGCTCGCGCCTGACATCGAGGCGGAAGTTGATCGCACTCATGATGCCGTCGCCGAACTGCTCGTGGATGAGTTCTTTGAGGGTCGGGCCGTAGACCTGGATGACCTCATAGAACCGGTAGATCGTCGGGTCCACCGGGATGGCGGCGCCGAGAGCCCCGCGGGTGGGCTGCAACTGCAGCGCCGCCGTCACGTCCGCGCCGAGGTCCAGCAGGGAGGCGGCGGCCACCGCCTGCGTGGCGGTCATCGGCTGCTGGCCAAGCAGGGCCGATGTCGTCCAGGCCGGCGGGCGTCCCACCGCGTCGGCCAGCTAGGCCCACGTCAAGCCCAGCCTCGTCTTGGCGGCACGAACCTCCGCGGCCGCCTCTGCCTTGGTCATCACGGCACTCCTCCTCCTCACCCCGCCCGGCCCGCGCCGGGCGGGGTGACATTACGCGAGGAGTGTGTCGGGCGCGTAAATGGTCAGAGCGGTTTCGCTCCCGCGACGACCGGGATCGGCGGCGCGGTGCTTGGCTCGGGATCGGCGAGGTAGTGCTCGGGCTTGGTCTCGTCCGATCCCGCGGGCAGCCGGATGGCCCGGAAGAGCAAAGTCAGCACAACGGAAACGACCAGGTTGATCACGAACGCCGTGATGGCGATGTACACGGTGTGCCCGATCAGCGGCACCGTGTCGGTAGATCCACCAAAATGCGAGCCCGGTGTGCCCGGTGTGGGGACCCGGTAGGCCGCGATCGTGCCGAACACCATGGCCGCGGCCCAGCCGATCACCAGCGCCCACCGGTGGAACCAGCGCGTGTACAGGCCGGCCACGATGGCCGGGAAGGTCTGCAGGATCCAGATCCCGCCCAGCAGCTGGAGGTTGATCGAGAACGTCTTGGGCAGGGCGAAAACGAAGGCCAGGGCGCCCCCCTTGACCAGCAGTGAGACGAACTGGGAGACCCGGGTCTGGTTGGCCGGGCTGGCACCGCGATTGAAGAACTCCAGGTAGATGTTGCGGGTAAACAGGTTCGCGGCTGCGATCGACATGATCGCCGCCGGGACGAGGGCGCCGATGACAATGGCCGAGAAGCCGATGCCCGCGAACCAGCTCGGGAACATCTGCTGGAACAGGAACGGCACCGACAGCTGGGCGTTCGCACCGTGGGCCTTGACCGCCGCCGGCACGCCGGGCGCGACGAGCGCCATGTAGCCGAGCAGCGCGACGAGGCCGAGCACCAGCGAGTAAGCGGGTAGCAGCGCCATGTTCCGCCTGATCACGTTGCGCTTCCTGGCGGCGAAGACGCCGGTGATCGCGTGCGGGTACATGAACAGGGCCAGGGCGGAACCCAGGGCCAGCGTGGCGTAGGCCCACTCGCCAGCCGGGCCGACCACGAGACTGCCGAACGGCTTGCCTGTCTTGGGGTTGGTCTTGGCCAGGTGCGTGCCAGCGGCGTGGAAGATGTGGTTCCAGCCGCCGAGCCGGATCGGGATGTAGATGATCGCGACGATGACCATCACGTAGATCAGGGTGTCCTTGACGAAGGCGATCAGCGCCGGTGCCCGCAACCCGGACACGAAGGTGTAGCCGGCCAGGATGATGAACGCGATCAGTAGCGGCAGGTCCCTGATGAAGGCATTCGACGACGTGCCGCCTACCCCCATCACCGTGAGCACCGCCTGCATGCCGACCAGCTGGAGTGCGATGTAGGGCATGGTGGCGAGGATGCCGGTGAGCGCGATCGCCAGCGCCAGCCCGCGCGAGCCGTACCGGCCGCGCACGAAGTCAGCCGGCGTCACGTAGTTGTGCACCCGCGATACGGACCACAGCCGCGGGGCGAAGACGAACACGATCGGGAAGACCATGATCGTGTACGACAGCGCGAAGAACCCGGCCGCGCCGGTCGCGTACACCAGCGCCGGCACGGCGATGAATGTGTACGCGGTGTACAGGTCACCGCCGAGCAGGAACCAGCTGACGAAGGTGCCGAAGCCACGCCCGCCCAGGCCCCACTCGTTCAGGTGCAGCAGGTCCTCGGCCCGGCGCCAGCGGGCGGCCGCGAAGCCGACGAAGGTAACGACGACGAACAGGACGATGAGGATGGTGAACGAGACCGCGTTGACGTGAGTCACAGCGCCCCCCCAGTGTCGTCTGGCCGGGTGCCGGGGGCGGCCGCGGCCGGCGGCCCGCCAGCAGCGGAGCTGGCGGGCTCGGAGCCGGAAGACCTGACCAGCAGGTAGGCGATCCCGGACAGGATCCCGACGAAGGGCACCCAGAGAAGCTGGTACCAGTAGAAGAACGGGAAGTCGGCCAGTGCCGGGGTGGAGCGCGCGTAGATCGGGACAGCCAGGGTTCCGCCCACGGCGATGACCAACAGGACTGTGACTAAAATCCAGACTCCGGTGCTCGGGCGGCGTGGATTGTGATCCGTCATTGCGTCCTCTTCCGTCGTGGCGGGACGCGCGTACCGGCCAGGCAACAGCGCGGGCGGGAGCGCGCGCGTGACGTGTGTCACGTTGCTGCCGTCCATGGTGCGACGGAATCTCGCCCGGTGCAACGGTTTGCGGGGCGGTTTGTGCATCCCGTATACAGTCGGCTTCCTGTGGCGAGGGATAAATCTGGTCAGAGAGTGGAAGACAATGCCTTGATGGGCATGTGGAGCCGGTCGAGCATGTCGAGGTCCTGCTGGGCTGGACGGCCCAGTGTGGTGAGGTAGTTGCCGACGATGATGGCGTTGATGCCGCCCAGCATCCCCGCCTCGGTGCCCAGGTCGCCCAGGGTCAGCTCGCGTCCGCCGGCATACCTGAGCACCGCCCGGGGGAGGGCCAGCCGGAAGGCAGCGATCGTCTTGAGGGCCTCGGTCCCGCCCAGCAGCGGCCGCTCCCCCAGCGGGGTGCCCGGGCGCGGGTTCAGGAAGTTGAGCGGCACCTCATCCGGCTGTAGCGCCGCGAGCTGCCCGGCGAGTTCGCCGCGCTGGCGCACCGTCTCGCCCATCCCGACGATCCCGCCGCAGCACAGTTCCATACCGGCCGACCGGACCAGCTGGCAGGTGTCGAACCGCTCTTCCCAGCCGTGTGTCGTCACCACATGCCCGAAGTACGAGCGGGCCGTTTCCAGGTTGTGGTTGTAGCGGTGCACCCCCAGCGCGGCCAGCTCAGCCGCCTGGGCCTCGGTGAGGATGCCGAGCGAGCACGCGACGTTGACGTCCACCTCGTCCCTGATCGCGGTGACCGCGGCCGCGATCTGGGCCATCAGCCGTTCGTCGGGCCCGCGCACCGCGGCCACGATGCAGAACTCGGTCGCTCCCGCCGCCGCCGTCTCCCGTGCCGCCGCGACGAGCTCGCCGATGTCCAGCCAGACGGACCGCACCGGGGATTCGAACTGGCCGGACTGCGAGCAGAAGTGGCAGTCCTCCGGGCAGCCGCCGGTCTTGACCGACACGATCCCCTCGACCTCCACCTCGGGGCCGCACCACCGCATCCGTACCTCGTGGGCCAGCGACAGCAGGTCGCTGAGGCGCTCGTCCGGCAGCTCAAGGCAGCGCAGGACCTGCTGCTCGTCCAGCCCGCGGCCCGTTTCGAGGACCTGGCCGCGCGCCTGGTCCAGAATGTCGTCGGTCCCACCAGCTCCGGTTCTGCTCAGGCCAGTTCCGCCGCTCACACCAGCTCCGCCGCTCACACCCGCTCCTCCGCCCTCACACCAGTTCCGCCGCTCACACCCGCTCCGCCGCTCACACCCGCTCCTCCGCTCACACCCGCTCCTTCTGCCATGCGTTGGCCTCCCGGAACGCTTCCGGATCGAAACAGCCGCCAAATGTGGCCGCCAGGCCCGCACTGGCCGCGCTCAGGAACGCCGCCCGGCCGAGCGTGCCCGCGCCCTCGTTGAGCACGCCATGTAGCCGGCCGCGGGAAAGGACGTCGAGATCGGTGATGTTGTTGCGTTCCGCTATTCCTGGGTTTTCCGGCCATGATCCTAGGATCAGCCCGCCGAGCGTGATCCCGCGGGCGGCCAGCGCCTCCAGGGTCAGCGCGGTGTGGTTCAGCGTGCCGAGCCCGGGTGCCGCCACGACCAGCACCGGAGCACCGAGCGAAAGCGCCAGGTCGGCGATGGTGCCCCCGGCCGGGTCATACCGGACGAGCAGCCCGCCAGCGCCCTCCACGAGCACCTGCTGCCTGGTCGCGGCCAGGCCCCGCACGGTCCCGGCGGCGGCGGCCAGGTCCAGCGGCGGCAGGCCGGCCGCCCGGGCCGCGGCCTCGGGGGAGAGTGCGCCGGGGAACCTGGCCAGCTCGTGGGTGTCGGTGATCCCCGCCAGCCGGGACACGTCGGCCAGGTCGCCGGGTGCCCCGGGTGGCAGGCCGGTCTGCGCGGGCTTGACGACCGCCACGCTCTCGCCGCGGGACCGGGCCAGCGTGGCGAGGGCGGCCGTGACCACGGTCTTGCCCACGCCGGTGCCGGTGCCGCTGATGATGACGACGCTGATGCCGCTACCTCCCGGCCCCAGGCTGGTCCCCGCGCTGGTCAGCCCCGTGCTGGTCAGCCCCGGGTAGGTCAGCCCCGGGTTGGTCAGTCCGGTGCTGCTCAGCGCCGTGAATGTGGTCTCGGTGCAGCCGGGTCACCAGCTTGTACCTGTCCCCGCGGTACCTGGACTGGGCCCACTCCACCGGAGTTCCGGAGATGTCGAACGCCTGCCTGGACAGGAGCAACAAGGGCAGGCCCACGTCCACCCCGAGCAGCCGGGCCTCCTTGGGATCGGCGAGCACCGTCTCGATGGTCTCCACCGCCTCGGCGAGCTGGATCCCGTACGCGGTGGCCAGCGCCTCGTAGAGGGAGGCGTACCGGTCGAGGTTGCGGCGCAGTCCCGGGAAGCGCCGGGCGGCCAGGTGGGAGACGTCGGTGGACATGGGCTCGCCATCGGCCAGCCGCAGCCGGTGGATGCGCAGCACGCGGCTGCCCGGCCGGATACTGAGCAGCCCGGCCAGCTGGTCATCGGCGGGGACGTAGCTGGTGTCCAGGATCCTGGTCTGCGGGTGCAGGCCGTGCGCCCGCATGCCCTGGGTGTAGCTGGCCAGCTCGAGGAGCTGCGCGACCTTGGGCTTAGCCACGAACGTGCCCTTGCCCTGCATCCGCAGCAGCCGTCCCTCGACGACGAGCTCGGCCAGGGCCTGGCGCACGGTGGTCCGCGAGGTCCCGTACCGCTGGGCGAGTTCCCGCTCGGGCGGAACCGGGCTGCCCGGCTCCATCGCCTTGGTCAGGTCGAGAAGCTGCCGCTTGACCGCGTAGTACTTGGGGATCCTGGGAACCTGCCCGCCCAGCGCCGAGCCGCCGTCGTCGCTCGTGGCTGGGGAGGCGATCACAGTCAGTTCCTTCCCGCGGGTGCGGCCATCCGGACATGATCCGCCACCGCGGCCAGTGCCTGCGCCACAGTGCCGAAATCCGCCTCGGACAGGCTCGCCCGGGCCGTGAGCCGCAGGCAGGAGCGCCCGGCCGGGACGGAGGGCGGCCGGAAGCAGCCGGCCCGCACGCCGTGCGCCGCGAAGATGCGCTGCGCCGCCACGGCCGTTTCCGGCGCCCCGAGCAGCACGCTGACCACCGCGGCGGCCGGCCGCGACGCCTCCAGGCCGTGCCGCAGCGCCAGGTCGGCCAGCCGGCTGGCATGGCCCGCTGCCCGGCGGGCGATCTCCGGGCGCGCCGCGAGCACGTGCAGAGCGGCCAGCGCGGCGCCTGCGGCCGGCGGGGCCAGGGCGGTATCGAAGATGAA
>JAWWPY010000159.1:0-8936 GCA_033854735.1 Streptosporangiaceae bacterium
TTCGATCCGTTTCATCTGCTGATCGCGGAGCCCGGGATGGCGGCCCTGTCGAGCTGGGACGGTGAGCACCTCACCGAGCGGCGGCTGCCGGCCGGCCTGCATGTCGTGGTGAACAGCGGCCTGGGCGGCACCTCGCCTGCCGGCCGTGCGCAGGAACTGGCTCGCATCGCCCACTTCGAGCCTCGGCTTCGCCGCGCGGTGCGGCCGGACCCACGGCCCGGCCGCCCAGTCGCCCAGGCCTGGGGAGCCTGGCTGCCCCTGCTGAACGGTGATGGCATCGGTCCAGAAGATCCGCGAGCGCTGATAGTGCGGCGTGACCTCGGCGCTGGACGGATCTGGGGAACGACGTCGATATCGCTGGTGGCGTTGGCGCCGGACGGCGTCCGGTATGACTTCACCGGCACGCCGGGCGACCCGGCCGCGTGGTATCCAGTGCCAGTGGGCCCGCCGGAGTGACGTCCGGCACGGTACAGCGCCGGGGGGCACGGGCCCGGCGGCTGGTGCTGGCGCTGGTGACGGCCTGCCTGCTTCCCGTGCTGCTGGCGGGAGCAGGATTCATCATCTTGCTGGGCGAGAACGTCGGGTCACCCCCCTCCACAGTCCCGGTCAGCGGCCACGACGGGCTGTGGCTCGGGCATGCCTGGGTCGGCGGCCGGCGTACGCCCGGCGACCTGGACGTCCTGACCGCCCGGCTACGCCAGACCGGGATCCGGGACGTATTCGTCCACGTCGGCCCGCTCTCCGATGACGGCTCCCTGGATCCTGCGCTGCGCCCCCGCGCCCGCTGGCTGCTCACCGCGCTGCATCACCGGCTGCCCAGCGTGCGGGTCCAGGCGTGGCTGGGAGACCTCGTCGGGCCCCGCCGTCTCAACCTCGCCGACCCGGTGACCCGCCGCCGGGCAATTCATGCTGCCGCCCAGGTGCTCTCCGAGGGGTTTGACGGCGTCCACTTCGACCTGGAACCGGTGCCTAGCGGCGACCGCGGATACCTGGAGCTGCTGACCGCCACGCACACCCTGACCCGGGCCCGGCACGCCGTCCTGTCGGTGGCTACCGATCAAATCGAGCCCCTGCCGCACCTGCACACCCTGCAGCAATGGTTCTCCGGGCGGCCACACCGGCGGGGAGACCACCGCGGCCGCCATCCGCGGGGTGCGCCTGGCCCTCGGCGCGGATCCGCCACGGCGGCCACTCGGCGTCGCTCTCTACGCTGATTACTCGGCCACCCCGGCCGACTGGGCCGCCTACCTGACCGGCTGGGTGCGCCCGCGAAATCATGCCTGCCGGCCAGGCCAGCGGGCGTGCCCGGGCGGCGCGATCAGATCAGCAGCAGGCTCTTACCGATGACACTTCGGGCCTCCATCGCGGCGTGCGCGGCGGCCGCCTGCTCCAGCGGGAAGGTCTGGCCGATGACGGGCTTGATCGTGCCTGCCACCGCGTCGGACAGGGCACGATCGGCCAGCCGCGTCAGGTCCGCTGGCGCGAACTGCACCTGGTCGATGCCACGGACAGCTATCCCACGCTGATCTGCCTGCTGCCGGTCGACCTCGGTGAACGCGCCGCTGGCCGCGCCGTGCGCGGAGAACTGCCCGCCGCGAGCCGTGATCCCGAACGCGGCCAGGCCGACCTGGCCGCCGACACCGTCGAAGACCACGTCTGGGCCGGCGCCGCCGGTCACCTCGCGCACCCGGTCGAGCCAGCTCTGCTCGGCGTAGTCCGTCACCGCCTCGGCACCGAACTCCCGGACCAGGTCGAGCTTCTGCTGGCCCCGGGCCGCGCCGGCAACCCGTGCGCCGGCCGCCCGCGCCAGTTGCACCAGCAGGATGCCCAGGCCGCCGGCCGCGCCGAGCACCAGGGCCAATCTCCCGGCTCCAGCCTCGCCTTCCCGGCCAGACCCAGCGCAGTGGGACCATCATGAAGGAGCGCCGCCGCCTCACTGAGGCCCAGCGAGTCAGGCACCTGGACCAGCCCATCCACCGGAGCCATCGCCATCTGGGTGTAACCCCCCTGGCCGCCAGGCCCGCCGGTGCGGGTGACAACCCGGCGCCCGGTCCAGCCGGGATCGACGCCCGGCCCGACGGAGACCACCCGTCCGGCTACCCCACCGCCCGGCACGTACGGCGGCTTCACCGCGAAGTACCCGCCAGCGGAGCCGGACCGGATCTGCGTGTCGAGGAAGAGGACATCCGCGGCCGATACGGCGATCACGGCCTCGCCCGGGCCGGCGACGGGATCTGGGGCCTCCCCCGGTGTCAGCACCTCGGGCCCGCCGAACTGGGCCACCTGGATAACGCGCATCTACGCCACCGGCTTGCGCTGGCGGAAGTCGGCGGCATGGTCCGCCGCCCACTCCCGGAACGTCCGGGCCGGGGATCCGGTGATCTCCTGCACCGTGTGCGTGACCTGCTCCGGTTCGGCGACCAGGGAGGCCCAGGTGTCCAGCGCGTGGTCCACGAAACCAGGGTCACCCCAGGCGGCGAGCAACTGCTGACGCGCCACCTCCGGCGGGACCTCCTCCCAGCGCACCGGGTGACCGGTCGCCTCGCCGATGATGCGCACCTGTTCGGCCTGGGTGACCACCGCAGGTCCGGTGAGGACGTACTTCGCACCCGCATGCCCGTCCTCGGTCAGGGCCCGCACGGCCACGTCCGCGATGTCCCGCTCGTGGATCAGCGACCGGGCCGCCCCGCCGTAGGGCCAGCGGACCACCCCCTCATCGCGGATCTGGTCCGCCCAGGCCAGCGTGTTGGCCGCGAACCCGCTGGCGCGCAGGAACGTCCACGCCAGCCCGGACCGCTCGATCAGCTGCTCGATCTGGCCCCAGATGCCGCTGTCCTGGGGTCCGCGATCGTCGTCAACCGCTGTCGCGGACAGGTAGACGACGCGGCGGGCCTGCCTGGCGATCACGTCCAGCACGGCCGACGCGGCGTCGGCCTCGAAGAAAGGCCAGATCAGGAACATGGCCCCGACCCCGTCCAGGTGCCGGCCGAGCGTGCTGGGGTCCGCTAGATCGGCGCGCACCACCTGGGCGGCGTCCGGCAGGCCGGCCGACCCGGGGTGGCGGGTGACCGCCCGGACCGCCGCACCGGCGGCCAGCAGCCCCGACACGACGTGCTGGCCAACGTGGCCGGTCGCGCCGGTTACGAGAATCACGCTTTGCTCCGTCATGAAGCTCCCTTACGCGGTGTCACGGATCACCGCTGGGCTTGACCGGTGATGTGGACGACAGTAAGACCTGAACTATCGTTGAGGTCAAAAGGTTTGGGCTTTCGGAGGATGGCGGCAGTGGAGCAACTCCCGCACGACCGCGGTGAGCTCACGGTCGGCGAACTCGCCGCGCGCAGCGGCGTGGCCGTCTCGGCTCTGCATTTCTACGAGCGGCAGGGCCTGATCACCAGCCGGCGCACCACCGGCAACCAGCGACGCTACCGGCGTGACGCGCTCCGCCGCGTGGCGCTGATCCGGATCGCCCACCGGGCCGGCATCCCGCTGGCCGGTGTCCGCGCCGCCCTCGCCGAGTTGCCCGGTGGCCGCACCCCGACCCGGCAGGACTGGGAGCGGCTGTCCCAGCGCTGGCAAGACGACCTGGACCAGCGAATACGCATGCTTCAGCAGCTACGCGAGGAATTCACCGGCTGCATCGGATGCGGCTGCCTGTCACTCGACCTGTGCGCGCTGGCCAATCCGCAGGATCAGCTGGGCAGCGAGGGCGCGGGCCCCCGGCGGCTGCGTGACGCCGGCAGGCACTAATTTCCGCCCGGCGGGCACCGGCTGGCCCGCCGCGGACTGTGGCGCGGGCGTGGGCCGGCCGAGCCGGTCAAGGACGAGCGCGGTCACCAGGACGACCGCGGTGCCGACCGCGGCTCCCGCCACGGTGTCGGTGAAATAGTGAGCGCCCAGGCCGATGAGCGCCACGGCGACCGCCGACGCGGCCAGGTACGCGGCGAGCGTGAGAGGCACCCGCGCGGCCGCGGGCAGCCCCGGGCGGGACGGCCCGGTCAGCAGGACCGCACAGACACCGGCCAGCGCGAACATGCCGGTGGAATGCCCGCTCGGGTAGCTCAGCGCGCCCTGCATGGTCCGGTCGATCAGGGGTTTGAGCAGGAGCTCGGTGAGGGCGGAGGCCAGCGGCACGGCCACGGCGGCCAGCACCGCCCCATGCCATCTGCGCGTCGTGAGGCAGGCCACGATCAGCGCCACGGTCATCACGGTCACCGTGGCCGGGTCACCGATCCCGGCGACGAGGTCCAGCAGCCCGTGATGCCAGCCCAGGCTGGCCCGGATCCGGGTATCGATGGCCCGGTCCAGCCCTCCCGGCCGCCGCTGGTGCATGAACAGCGCCCCGAGGGACACGATGACCGCCACGCAGACGGCGGCGAGCCCGGCCGCCAGAGGCCGGGCGGCCGGGGCCAGCAGCGGTCGGGCGGGCGGCTGGCGCAGCCGCTCCGCCGCCTGCGTCCAGGGCTTTCCGGGCATCCAGCCATCCTAGGAGGTCACTGCACGTGCTCAGTGCGAGACCATGTGTGCCGAGTGCGAGACCATGTGTACCAAGTGCGAGACCATGTGTGCCCCGTGCGAGAGGGACTTCGATGGATCATGACCGCCGCAGGGCGTTCGCCGAGCAGATGCCGGCGCGCTGCCGGAACTCGAGCGGTGTTTCGTGGCCGGTGGCGGGGTGGCGCAGGCGGCGTTCACGCCGCATTTCGAGGCCGTGGGAGCGGCCGCGGGCGACACTTGGCGGCGGATCTATGACGAACACCTTCCTCGCCCAGGGCACGGCCAGCGCTCACCCGCTGACCCACGCCAGAATCTGATCGTTCACCACGGCCGGCTTCTCGACGTGCAGGAAGTGGCCGGCGCCCTCGACGACCTGCATCCTCGACCCGGCCGCGAGGTGACGCTCGGCGTCCTGCACGAGGGCGACATCGATGCAGCCGTCGCGGTCACCATGCAGGTACAGGGTCGGCTGCGGTCCGGCGCTGGCCAGCGCCGCCTCCTCAGCCGCGTACGCGCCATCCGCGCCGAAGTGGTGGAGCGCCGGCTCATCGGCTCGGTAGTAGCCGATCGCCGCCGTGAGGTTGCGCTCGTCGCGAAGGCACTGCTTGGCGTGGCGAAGATTTTCGCGCCCGTCGTAACCAGGGGACCAGTCCTGCCACAGCCGATCGAGAAATGCCATGTCGTCAGCGGCGAGCACGGACTCGGCGAAGGGTGTCTTCAGGAAGAACAGGTAGAAGAACCGCTTCAGCTGATCGTAGTCGGCGAACATCAACGTATCGAGCGCTAGCGGGGGCACGGCCAGCGTGACCACCCGCCGCCAGCGATCCGGGGCGAACGCGGCCGCGCCGTACGCCGTCTCGGCGCCCCAGTCGTGGCCGATCAGAACAGCCCGATCGTCGCCGCCCAGTGCGCCGTGCAGCCTGACCGCGTCGGCGACGAGCGCCCCCGGCCGGAAGCAGCCGTCTGCGGGGATGTCGGTCGGCGCATACCCGCGCATGAACGGCGCCACCGCGTGAAAACCCGCATCGGCGAGCGCTGGCAGCAGATACCGCCACGTGTGAGCCGAGTCGGGGAAGCCGTGCAGGCACAGAGCGAGCGGCCCCCGACCCGCCTCCAGGACACCGAACTGCAACCCGTTCGCCGTCACGGTGCGGGCCCGCAACCGACTGGTCATGCGGAGCAGTATCGGCGAGTCCCCGACCGATCCGCAATCGCCCAGCATCACGTACGCACACTGGTTAGCCGATTCATGGATTGCCCCGACGAACGCATCTGGCCCGGAAGAGATTAAGTTTTCTACAGGAAACGGTGACTTCAGCTAGAGTTATACGATAGTAGGTTCGAGTAGGTTCACTCCGGCGAGGCG
Organism: Streptosporangiaceae bacterium; assembly: GCA_033854735.1. Lineage (GTDB taxonomy): Bacteria > Actinomycetota > Actinomycetes > Streptosporangiales > Streptosporangiaceae > JAWWPY01. Next base: position 5,864 of record JAWWPY010000159.1, read on the forward strand.
GGAGGTGAGCAGGTGCCAGCAGGCCCCGGAGACCCAGTCCCCCCGCGCGGCGAGCCTGCGCTCCGGCCCGGCCCGGGCTAGCGGCGGCTCGGAGCGCGCCAAGCCCGCCGAGCGCTTGCAACGGAGCGTGATTGGCCGGGCGCATCGCCTCCGAGGCCGGTGGCGGGCGCGCAGCGCGCCGACTGAGCGCGAGAAAGTCGGTCCAGATGCCCGTGTTACGGAAGCTGGATATTCGTGACTTCGCCGGCGCCGGGTCGACGGGTTGACTGAGATCATCGGCCTGTGCCGCGAGTACGCGCGGCGGTGCTGCTCGGTTGCGCGCAGCGGGCGGGCCAGGTCGTGCATGGTCCTGCTCGTGCGCCAGGCTGCCTGCCGCGGCGGGTGCCGTAGGAGGCGTTCAGGCGAAAAATTCGATGACTAGTTCGAGTTGCAGCCACTGGCTGGTGTAGCTGGCATCACCATGCAGCGTCGTGGTTGTGTCCTGGTGGGTGCGGTGGATCCGTGAAATAACTGCCTGATGACGCAACGGATCCGTGGCTGCCGCAGCGGCATAGCCGCGGCGCGGCAGCGGGCGTACCGCGGCTGGCCGCTGCGGGTCATGGCGGAGACACGGCGGGCAGGGACAGTCATCGGGCTCGGCGCGGCGTTGCTGTGGGAAGGGTTCAGCGCAGCCAGGTCCCGGTCGTAATGCGGCGGTTCCTGGTGCGGCCGGTGGGAATCCGGGCAAGCCGGTGACTCCGTCGGCGTTGTGGCCTGCCTGGTACCGGATGCGCGCCGCGTTCCGCCGGGACTGGCCCGGGTACCTGGCGATCGCAATGATCGTTGGGCTCGTCGGCGGGGTGGCCATGGCCAGCGTGGCCGCTGCCCGCCGGACCCAGTCAGCCTTCCCGCGGATTCTCGCTGCCAGTAATGCGTCCGACCTTGACGTTAGCCCCGGACCGTACAGCGCCCACCGGGTCGATCAGATCTCGCATCTGCCGCGGGTGCGGTCGGCCGAGTCGTATGTAGCCCTCAACGGCTTGCGTGCCCTGCGATCCGGATTTGCCGATCCGGGGACGTCCTTCAACCAGCGGGTGGAGCTTGTCGGCTCGGTCGACGGCCTCTACTTCGGCCAGGACCGTGTCATCATCACCAGTGGCCGGCGTGCCAGCCCTCGGCGGCCAGGCGAGATTGTCGTCAGCGAGCAGACGGCACGCCGCTTCGGCCTTCGCGTCGGCCAGTCGCTTGCCTACAACTTCTACTCGGGACAGCAGGCAAGCGACTCGGGCTTCAATCCCATGACCAGGCAGCCAGTGCACCGTGTCCGGCTCACGATTACCGGCATTGGCGTGTTCACCGACGAGGTCGTCCAGGATGACATCGACCGGATCTACCGGATACTGGCAACCCCTGCGCTCACCAGGCAGGAACTTCGCTGCTGTGCCGCCTACCTCTGGACCGGCCTGCGGCTGGCCCGCGGCGACCGCGATGTGGCACCGGTGCTGCGGGAGTTCGTCAAGCTGCTTCCGCCGGGAACCCAGGGAGTCTTCCGGGTCACATCGGTCGTCGAAGGCCAGGGCGAGCGGGCGGTCCGGCCCGAGTCCGTCGCTGCCGGCATGTTCGGCCTGATCGCTGCGCTCGCTGCGCTCGTGGTGGCCCTGCAGGCGATCCGCCGCAAAATTCTCAGCGGCCGTTATGCCCGCGGCATTCTCCGGGCGGTGGGTGCCAGCCCGTTCGCCATCACCCTCGACGCTTGCATCGGCATCATTGGCGCAGTCGCCGTCGGAGCGATGCTGGCGGTGGCGGTGGCGGTAGCCGCCTCGCCGCTGGCCCCGCTGGGGCAGTTGCACCGGCTCGAGCCCGATCCCGGCGTGTCGGTCGACTGGACCGTCCTCGGCGCGGGCGCGACGTTCTTCCTGCTTGCCCTGTCCGCCGCCACGGCTGTGCTGGCCCATGCCGAAGTCTCGGCACACTCCCAGCGCCGCGGCGCGGCTGCCCGCCGGCCGGCCGCGGTGGCAATGACGGCGCCATTGATTCTTCCGGCCACAGCAACCACAGGAATCAGTTTCGCGTTCGAGCCAGGGTCGGGACGCGACCCCCGGCCCGCGCGGCCCAGCATTTCCGGCACGGTCGTGGCGCTGGTTATCCTGGTCGGATCACTGGTGTTCGGGGCCAGTCTCAGCAACCTCGTCTCGCATCCCGCGCTGTACGGCTGGACCTGGGACACGGAGCTCCTCGCTGGCAGCGGTTACGGCAACATCCCACTGCCGCAGGCACGCCAGCTCTTGGGCCATGACCCCGACATCGCCGCCTGGTCCGGCGCCTACTTCGGCTCAGTCGAGATCAACCGTCGCAGCGTCCCGGTCATCGCCATGACCAACGCCCGAGTCAGCCCGCCGATCCTGGCTGGTCACGCCATGGCCGGGCCGGCCCAGATCGTGCTCGGCCCGGAAACGCTGGCCCTCGTCGGCGGGCATGTCGGCGGTACGGTCCGCGTCTTCAACGGAAAGACAACGCTGATCATGCGCGTCGCGGGGACGGCAACGATGCCCGCCATCGGCGTTGGCCACGGGATCCACTCGTCACTCGGTGGCGGCGCGGTGCTGCCCGCCAGCGTGCTGCCGCAGGAGCTGCTGGCTAGCGGCATCGGCGATCGCGCGCTGCAGGGGCCAAACACGATCCTGGTCCGCTTCCGCCCGGGCGTGGATCACGCCGCTGCCATCCGGCGGCTCGAGCGGATCGGCGGCCCGCTATCCAGGATCCGGTCGGTGGAGGGCATCGAGGCGCTGCCCGTCCAGCGGCCAGCCGAGATCGTCAACTACCGGACGATGGGCACCACGCCGCTCGCCCTGGCCGGGATGCTCGCGGCCGGGGCTGTCGTGGCGCTCGCCCTGACCCTCGCGGCCTCGGCACGGCGCCGGTCCCGTGATCTTGCGCTGCTAAAAACGCTGGGATTCGTCCGCAGGCAGGTGGTTGCCGTGGTGATCTGGCAGGCATCGGTACCCGTCGCGATCGGGACGGTGGTCGGTGTCCCGCTCGGAATCGCGACCGGCCGGTTCCTGTGGGCCAGGTTCGCCAGCGAGCTCTATGTCGT
>JAWWPY010000160.1:0-3321 GCA_033854735.1 Streptosporangiaceae bacterium
TCACGTCAGATCCCGTATTGTGCCTGGCACGGCGGAGCCGGTGCCACCCGGCCCGGCAGAGCTACCTGCTGTGCCGCGCCGCGCTGGCGTCGAGCGGACGCCGGTCGTCTCGGGTCGAACCGCGTCCACTGCTTCTACGTACACCCTGTGTCGGGTATGACGGATCGGCGGCGGGTGTGGTTCAGCTCGGCTGCAGGGTGGAGGCTGGTTTGGTGCGGCAAGCGCTCTGGAGGGCCGGAACATCGTGCGGGTTCACGTAGTAGCTCCCGAGGGGTTCGACGATCCCGGCCAGCCTACCGGCGGCAACATCTATGACCGGCGCGTCTGCGCCGGACTGGCCGAGGCCGGATGGGACGTGCTGGTCACGAGCGTGGCCGCGGCGTGGCCGGTACCCCGCTCGGGCGCCCGTGCCGACCTGGCCCGCATCGTTTCCGCCATTCCCGACGGTGAGACCGTCCTGATCGACGGGATCATCGCCTCGCCGGCCGCCGCGCAACTGCTGCCACACACCGGCCGGATACGAATGACAGTGCTGCTGCACATGCCGCTGGCCACAGTCCTCGACACGCACCATGATGCCAGCGCCCAGCGCTCCGAACGGGTCGTCCTCCGCGCGGCCACCAGCGTGGTCGTTACCAGCGAATGGACCCGCCAGCAGATACTGACCCGATACGCGATCCCGGCCCACCGGGTGTACGTCGCCTGGCCCGGCGTCGACCGTGTCGCTGCCCCGGCCCGGCCCGTCCGCGGCCGCCTGATCTGCGTCGGAGTCCTCGGCCGCCACAAGGGACAGGACCTCCTCGTCGAGGCTCTCGCCGACCTCGCTGAGCGGGACTGGCATTGCGTGCTGGCCGGACCGCTCGACCGCGACCCGGCCTACGTCGAACAATTGCAGGCCCGTATCGTGCGCCTCGGCTACGGCGACCGCGTGCGGCTCACCGGCGTCCTGACCGGCGCGGCGCTCAGCCACGCGTACACCACCGCTGACCTGCTCGTCGCACCGTCCCGCTCGGAGACCTACGGCATGGCGGTCACCGAAGCGCTCGCCCACGGCCTACCCGTCATAGCCGCCGCCGTCGGTGGGCTGCCCGAAGCGCTCGGCTCCACCGCCGATGGCACCCGCCCCGGCCAACTGGTCCCTCCCGGCGATCCGGCTGCCCTCGCCGCCACGCTCGCAGACTGGCTGGGTGACGAGCGCCACCGACACCGGCTACGGGCCGCCGCACGACAGCGGCGGTCGACCCTGCGCGGCTGGGAACAGACCGCACAAGAGATAGCGAACGCACTGACCGCCCATGGGCGCCGTTAGCCTGTGCCGGCCGGAGTAGACAACCACCCTGAAAGACCAGCGGCCCGGCTTGACCTTGACCCGGCGTCGGGCTCCGCCCGGCGACACAGATGTCGATTACAGAGGGCTATCACATCGGCGGCCACCGGTGCTGGCGGAAGAGCGCCGAGCCACCCCAGGGCATCCTGCTCAGCCCAGCCCGGCCGATCACCTCGGATACGAGACAATCCCGGCTTGAGGGAGTTGGTCTCGCTGGGGAGCCGGCCGATGACCTTGACCGGACGGCGGGTCTCGAACGTTTCTTTCCGAGACCTCGGCGTCATCTTGATCTCCGTGGAGGTCATCGGCCCATCACACAAGACGGTCCGCATCGGGTCGGATGGGGGCCGTCCTGCGGGAGAAACCCGTTGAGCACGCGGCGGCGATACAGACGATGAGTTGGTGCAACACGAGCCCACCACCGGCCAGACCGTGCTCGGGGGTGTGCCGTAATCGTTCGCCGGACGCAGTGAACCGTCCCTCGCCCCCGGGGTGCAGCCCGTATCGGCGTCCACAACGCCCGGATGTCTGCCGCCTTCCGAGCGGCCGAAGGAAGAACCGGCGTTGAATCGTCCCGATAGCCGAACCCTCCACGGGAATCTTGCAGATGGAAGGCCATGCCCGCGGTCCCGTGACAGGTGGGCCCGGTGTGCTGCCGTTCGGGGGTGGTTCCGCTGGCGCGGTCCTGGGCCGCTAGGGGCGGCAGGAATCCGATCTCGGTCTGCGCGTAACTGAACGCTGTCTGGGTCTGCCGGTTCCCGGTATCGGCGACTATGGCTTCCTGGCGATGCCGCAGTAGCAGCTCAGGTCGGAGCCGGCTACCGTGCCGCGGCTGGATCCCGGCCACCGGGCGAGCGGCAGCAGGCCCGGGCCGACCATCTCCAGGCCATCGAAGAACCGGGCCACCTGTGCACGGTCCCGCGGCGTGATCGTCAGCGCCGAGGAGGCGTTGTAGCTGCGGGCCATTGCCGCAGCGGTCCCGGGCTCGATGTCGCTGGCGGCGTGCGCGATGACCAGGTAGCTGCCGGGTGCCAGGTCAGTCATCATCCGGGCGACTATCCGGTGCGGGTCCTCCGCGTCGGGAATGAAATGCAGCACCGCGATCAGCAGAACCGCGACCGGGCGGCTGAAGTCCAGGGCCCGCCGAGCGCCGGCTGAAATCGTCGCCCAGTCGCGCAGGTCAGCCTGGATGAAGTCGGTCTTTCCTGCCGGGCTGCTGGTGAGCAGTGCATGGGCATGGCTGATCACCACCGGGTCATGATCCACATAGACGATCCGTGACTCGGGCGCGGCACGCTGCGCCACCTCATGCGTGTTGTCGGCCGTGGGCAGCCCGGTTCCGATGTCCAGGAACTGGCGGACCCCTGCGGTGGCCAGCTCGTCCACCGTGTTGATCAGGAAGCGGCGCAGCATCCTGGCGATGAGCGGCAGCGCGGGCATCGCCTTCAGCACCTTCTCCGCGGCCTCACGGTCAGCGCTGTAGTTGTCCTTGCCGCCGATCCAGTAGTTCCACATGCGTGCCGCGTTCGCAACGCTCGCGTCGAAGCCGGAGATACTGCCGGCAGAGGCCATCGCCTGCGGAGAGTCCTGTACCACGACAAGCTCCTTCCGGGCCATGCCGCCGGGCGCCGCGTATATTCCGGATGCTCCCGCAATAGCTTAGCTGGCACCAGGGCCACGGTTCGCCCGCAGCCTTCGGCCGCGGTGAGCGCGGCCGATCGCTCCTCAGCGGTGACCGTGCCGGGGCAGGCGCTTCCAGGATCCCCCGGAGACGCTTGTTGACAGGGGAGGGATCTGCACGAAGAGCCCGTCCGTCGAGCTCTGAAGCGGTAAACGGGCCAGGAACCGGGCGGCTCTACCGTGGCGGCTAGTTGGCGCCGATGACTTTGAAGTTCTGGTTGACGAAGATGTGGTGCGGCCAGTTGACGCCGATGTAGTGGACCTCGTATTCGCCGTTGCTCAGCTGCACAACACGGTCGACGACGCCTCCCGGG
>JAWWPY010000161.1:0-45045 GCA_033854735.1 Streptosporangiaceae bacterium
TGCCACCAGTCCACCTTCGACGCCACCAAGGGCGCGACGGTGCTCTTCGGCCCGGCCAGCAGGCCGCTCCCGCAACTGCCGATCACCACGAACGCCGAGGGCTACCTGGTCGCGCAGAGCGACTACCACGAACCGGTCGGCCCGAGCTTCTGGGAGCGGGGATGAACATGCCCAACGGGACCCCGGGCGGCGGTCCTGTCGAGAAGGTACTGGCCGGGACCGGGACGTACCTCGATGACCGCTTCCGCGCCGCGAAGTCGACGCGCACCTTCCTGCGGAAGATCTTCCCGGATCACTGGTCGTTCCTGCTCGGCGAGATCGCCCTCTATTCGTTCATCATCCTGCTGCTGACCGGCACCTTCCTGACTCTGTTCTTCAAGCCGAGCATGACCGAGGTGGTCTACCACGGCTCGTACACCCACCTCGATGGCGTGCGGATGAGCGAGGCATACTCCTCGACCCTCAACATCAGCTTCGACGTGCGCGGTGGCCTGCTCATCCGCCAGATCCACCATTGGGCGGCCGACCTGTTCATGGCCGCGATCATGGCCCACATGATCCGGATCTTCTTCACCGGCGCCTACCGCAAGCCCCGCGAGTTCAACTGGCTCATCGGCATCGTCATGTTCACCCTGGGGTTGCTGGAAGGCCTGTTCGGCTACTCGCTGCCTGACGACCTGCTGTCCGGAGCTGGCCTGCGCATCCTCGAAGGCGTGATCCAGTCCCTCCCGATCGTCGGCACCTATCTCGCGTTTTTCCTGTTCGGCGGGCAGTTCCCCGGTGACGTCATCGTCCCGCGCATGTACATCATCCACGTGCTGCTGATCCCCGGCCTGCTGCTCGGACTGATCACCGCGCACCTGTTCTTCATGTTCCACCAGAAGCACACCCAGATGCCGGGCAAGGGCCGCACCGATCACAACGTGGTGGGCGCGCCGATGTACCCGTACTTCATGGCGAAGACAGGTGCGTTCTTCTTCTTCATCTTCGGCGTCCTCGCCCTGCTCGCCACGTTCGCGCAGATCAACCCGATCTGGCTGTACGGCCCCTACAACCCGGTGGCGATGTCGGCGGGCTCACAGCCTGACTTCTACATGGGCATGCTGGAAGGTGCCCTGCGCGTCTGGCCCAGCTGGTCGTGGAACGTCCTCGGGCACACGTTCGCCTTCAACGTGTTCCTCCCCGGGCTCGTCCCGCTCGGCGCGCTCTTCACCGGCGCGGCCCTCTGGCCGTTCATCGAACGCTGGATCCTCCGGGATCCGTTCGAGCATCACGTCAATGACCGGCCCCGGGACCGGCCGACCCGGACCGCGATCGGCATGGCCGTGATCGCGGCCTACGGAGTGCTCTGGCTGGAGGGCGCGAACGACGTCATCGCCGACCACTTCGCCATCCCGCTGTACACCACGACCGTGATCGCCCGCTACGCGATCTTCATCGTGCCGGTCGTCGCCTACATCGTGACCAAGCGGATCTGCCTCGGCCTGCAGCTCAAGGACGCCCACCTGCTCGAGCACGGGGTGGAGACCGGCATCATCAGGCAGCTGCCCGACGGGGAGTACATCGAGGAGACCCGCCCAGTCGATGAAGAGGCCTACGCGGTGCTGACGGCCAGGGCATCAGAGCAGTTGCCGCTGCCAGCCGGCCATGAGGACGACGAGAACGGCGTTCCCGACCCGGCGACCCGGCGCACCATGGGCAAGCTCCGGCTGGCCCTCAACCGGGTGCTCACCGAGAGCATCCCGCTGCCGACCGGCAACGGCCACGGCAACGGCCATGGCAACGGGCACCCTGACGGCCACGGTGAGCCCGAGCGGGCCGCTGTGACCGCCGGGGAGCCGGCCGGGCCGACTGCCCTGCCCAGCGAGGACGGCCCCGCAGAGACAGGCTGAGCGCGGCGCTGTGGGCGCGTCAGCGCGCGGTGGTGGCCGCCGCGACAGCACCTTGGGCACTGGCGCGGCGGCCGGCTCGGGCCGCCTCAGCCCGGCAGACGACAAGCACCGGTAACGCGGATGCCACGCGCCGCCCGGCCGGATGGCCGCCGAGCGTGATCGCAGTCACCGGCACGAATTCGCTGCCGACGCTGTCCGCGACGACCGCGTCCCCGGTGGCGCTCCCAGCCAGCAGCTTGCGCCAGGACAGGAACCAGATCGTCCAGCCGTTGCCCCAGGTTCCGGCCACCGGGCTCCCCACGACCGTGATCGGGTCCCCGAGCAGCGAGTGGTCGTAGTACCAGGCGGCGTTACCCGGTGCCACGTTGACGCAGCCGTGACTGACGTTGACGTACCCCTGCTCCCCCACCGACCAGGGTGCGCTGTGCACGTAGTCACCGCTGAAGGTGAACTGCACGGAGTCATACACCCAGATGTTGTAGTAGCCGGGGTCGCCGGGCATGACACCGTAACTGGCCGAATCCATGTCCACCGGATTGGCCATGGCGAAGGACACATACTGGCCGTCCGGCGTGTCGTCGCCAGGCTGGCCGGTACTGACGGGCCAGTCGCCCACGAGCTTGCCGTTCCACCAGACCTTCATGTAATGGGTCGCGGCGCTGGCCACGGCGACCAGCGAATTGCCGATGGTGAAATGCTGCGACACGTTCCCGCTGCCGTACACACCGGCGGCGCCCTGCACACCGGAGAGATGGGCGGTGAAGCTCACCTTCGTGTTCGCCGGCCAGTAATCCTTGGGCCGGAACCACACGGTCTCGTTGCTCATCCAGTACCAGGCGCCGACGACGGGCTTGTCAGCGTAGATCGCGAACGATCGCTCGACGGCGGCCCGGTCCGTGATGGGCTGGCTGAAGGTCACCATGATCGGCATGCCCACGCCGACGGTCTCGCCCGGGGTCATGGCCACTGACGCGCTGAAGGTGTGCACCGGAGTCAGCGTGCGGAAGGTCCCGGTGGCGACCGTCCGCTTGCCACCGGAGTTGACCGCCGTCGCGGTGACCCGGTAGGTCTGGGCGGGCGCCAGCGCCCACGCCGTGTGCCAGCCACTCGCGCCGCCGGTGAAGGTCCCGGCCAAGCTCTGACCTGCCGCGCTGGTCACCGACACGTCGGCCAGTACACCGCGGCGGGCGGTCACGCTGACGCCCAGACCCGGCCGGTTATCTATCAGCGCGGCCGCAGCGGGCCGGGCCACACCGATGTGGCCGCTCTCCGCCTCGGCCCCGATCGCCAGCTGACCGCCCTTTGCCGTGCTCGTGAAGCTGAGGTTGCCGGTCGTGATCGTGACTTTCGCCAACGGGTAGACCACCGCGGCCTGCGACGCCACGGCTCCGCCCTGGCACGCGGCGATGAACAGCAGGCCGGATACGGCGGCTGCGGACGCGAGACAGCGGCCAGCTCCGGCCCGCCGCCGCTCCGGATGAGAATTGCCATTGATTGATCCGGAAATAACATTATTCACACTGATACGCGTTAGGACGCTCCGCGACACGTGCAACCCCCCTTGCAGCCTTCCGGCAATCAACTCCTTCCCATGGCGACCCAGGAATACTCGTCCATAGGTAATTTTTAGTTATCTTGTCAATACTCTGCGTAGCCTTGACAGGCAAGACAATATGCCCGTCGCTTCCCGGGAGGCTCACCCGGGGGGGTCCTTTATCCAGGCAGGGTTCTGGCCGGGGGTTCTGCCCGGAGGGTTCTGGCCGGGCACGTCATCCGGCGTGAGCCGGGCCGGGCGTTACCAAGCCCGCGGCCTAGGCCGCGGGATTCTCAGTGCGCGTAGTGCCCGCGGTAGTACTCGAAAACGAGGCCAATCGTTGTCAATAGGAGCGAAAGCAGTCCTATCAGGAAAAGCCACCATCCGATCGCGGCCCCGATCGCCGCGGTGGCCGCGGCCAGGCCCACGAACAGCGGCCACCAGCTGTGCGGGCTGAAGAAGCCAAGCTCGCCGGTCCCCTGACTGACCTCACCCCGTGGGTCGTCTTCTGGCCGCCGCGGCAGCCGCCGGCCGGTGAAGAGCACGTAGAACCCGGTCAGGAAGGCGAGCCCGACAGCGAGCGCCAGCGCGGTCGTGCCGGTGGGGTCCTTGGAGGTGTACCAGTACACGATGTCCACCGCACCGAAGAACAGCGCGCAGCCGATGAACAAGGACCCTTCAACCTTCATCTGACACCTCTCCGCCGCGTCATCGCTGGTGCGCCTCGATGCGCTCGCTGTGCGTCCGTCCCGACCGGATATGCGGATAATGCAGGTCGAATGCGGGCCGCTCGGACCGGATACGCGGTATCCGCGTGAAGTTATGCCGTGGCGGTGGGCAGGATGTCGCCCACTCCAGCGAGTTCCCATATCCCCACGGGTCGTCCACGGTCACCTGCTCGCCGAACTTCCATGTCTTGTAGACGTTGTAGAGGAAGATGAACGTGGACGCGCCCAGGATCCATGCGCCGATGCTCGAGATCTGGTTCAGCGTGGTCACGTTGGCGGGCAGGTAAGGGTAGTTAGCGACGCGGCGCGGCATGCCCTCGACGCCAATCCAGTGCTGGACCAGGAAGGTCATGTTGAACCCGATGAACAGCGTCCAGAAATGCCATTTGCCCAGCGTGTTGTCGAGCATCTTCCCGGTGAACTTGGGCCACCAGAAGTAGAACCCGCCGAACATGCAGAACACCACCGTGCCGAACAGCACGTAGTGGAAGTGGGCGACCACGAAGTAGGAGTCGCTGACGTGGAAGTCCAGCGGCGGCGACGCCAGGATGACCCCGGTGAGCCCGCCGAACAGGAACGACACCAGGAACCCGATGATAAAGAGCATCGCGGGTTCGAACGTCAACTGGCCCCGCCACATGGTGCCGACCCAGTTGAAGAACTTGACACCGGTCGGGACCGCGATGAGGAACGTCATGAAAGAGAAGAACGGCAGCAGCACGGCACCCGTGGTGAACATGTGGTGCGCCCACACGGTCATGGACAGCCCGGCGATCGCAATCGTCGCGGCCACCAGTCCCTTGTAGCCGAAACACGGCTTGCGGCTGAACACCGGGAGGATCTCGGTGGCGATGCCGAAGAACGGCAGCGCCACAATGTAGACCTCGGGATGGCCGAAGAACCAGAACAAGTTCTGCCACATGACGGCGCCGCCGCTGGATGAGCTGAACACCTGGGCGCCGAGCTTGCGGTCGATCTCCAGGACCAGCAGCGCCGCCGCCAGCACCGGGAACGCCAGCAGCACCAGCATGCTCGTAAGCAGGATGTTCCAGGTAAAGATGGGCATCCGGAACATGGTCATGCCGGGGGCACGCATGCAGATGATCGTGGTGACGAAGTTCACCCCGCCGAGGATCGTGCCGAGCCCGGACAGCGTCAGGCCCATGATCCACATGTCGCCGCCGATTCCCGGCGAGTACACGGAACTGGTCAGCGGAGAGTAGGCGTACCAGCCGAACGCGGCCGCCCCACCCGGGGTGAGGAAGCTGACCAGCAGGATCAGCCCGCCGAACAGGAACATGTAGTAGCTCAGCAAGTTGAGCCGCGGGAACGCCACGTCGGGCGCGCCGATCTGCAGTGGCATGATCTCGTTCGCGAACCCGACGAACAGCGGGGTGGCGAACAGCAGCAGCATGATCGTGCCGTGCATGGTGAACAGTTCGTTGTACTGCTGGTCAGATATGACGTGGTTGTCCGGGCCGAACAACTGGATACGCATGATCATGGCCATCAGGCCGGCGATCAGGAAGAACCCGAACGACGTGATCAGGTACAGGTGGCCGATGATCTTATGGTCGGTCGACGACAGCCAGTCGGCGAGGATCGAGCCCTTGCGGCCGTACGAAGGCGCTGCCGTCGTCTGGGCGGGGTGTTCGATCGTGGTCACTGCTAAGCGCCCCCTGCCGATTTCTGCTGCGCCTGCTGCTGCGCGTGGATCCACTGATGGAACTGGGCCGCGGTCACGATCTTCACCGTGAACAGCATCCGGCTGTGGTAGACGCCGCACAGTTCGGTGCAGTGGCCGGTGAACGTCCCCGTCTTGATGGGAGTCACCTCGAAGTGGTTGGGGTGGCCGGGGAGGACGTCCCGCTTGAACTCGAACGGGACGATCCAGAAGGAGTGCACGACATCCGTGGAGACCAGGTTGAACCGGACGGTCTCGTTGGTCGGGATCTCGAGCACCGGCAACTGGCCAGGCCAGGGCTCGCCGTTCTCCGCTACCACGCCCAGCGGCGACGCCGGCACCTTGTACTGCGGGTACTGGAACTGCCAGCTCCACTGGTAGCCAACGACGGTGACCACGACGTCCGGGTGCGCGGGCAGCTTGTCGATGTAGTTCTCGTCGCGCGCCGTGAAGAAGAACAAGACCCCGACCATGATGAACGGCACGACCGTGTAGAGGATCTCGATCGGGAGGTTGTAGCGCACCTGACGGGGCGGCCGGTCCGTGCGCTTGCGGTGGAAGATCACCGCCCACAGGATCAGCCCCCAGACCAGGAAGCCGACGGCGAAGGCCGCGATCCAGGATCCCTGCCAGAGGTCGACCACGGTCTTGCCCTGCTGGGTGACGGGCACGGGCAGGCCAAGCCGGGTGAACGTGGTCGACTTGCAGCCGGTCGTGGCCGCGGCCACGGCGGCGAGCATGGCCGCACGCGGCAGCCACCGGCGCAGCCGCCGGGCCTGCCGGCGCTCTGGCACCGCTGCCGTTTCCTCGCCGGGCATCTCGCCCGGAACGTGCGCGCCCCCATGGCGTGGGGCGCTCGGGGTGGGACTCACAAATTGCCTTCCCAGCGGATGACTCCCGGCTGCACGGGCTGGTCATGGCTCGTCCTACAGGCTGTCGTGGAAAACAGTATCGTGGCCGGATCCCGGGCTGACGGGGGACCCCGGTAGTCCCTGGGGCGTGTTTCAGCGCGGCCACCAGGCTGCTGCCGGTCACGGGGCGGCACCGCCGTGCATACCCCTGGCAACGTGCGGGTATCGCTTCGACGTGGCACCATGCAGGAAGGGGTTTCGGGTTCCCGGGCACAGAGTTCCCCCGCACGGTAGTAATCAGCACAGTGTCAGCCAGCACAGTGTCGGTCTGCACAGTGTCAGTCAGCACAGGGAGGCAGGAGCATGATCCCCTCGACGCGCCCCGCCCCGGCGCTGACGATCGACGCGCTCGGCCGGAAATGCCCGATCCCGATCATCATGCTCGCCGAGCGGATCAGGGAGATCCCGATCGGGGCGACCATCGCGGTGCTGGCCGACGATCCCGCCGCCCGGCCCGACATCCCGGCCTGGTGCATGATGAAGTCCCAGGAATTCGTGCTGGAGACGGCGCTCCCGCGCGGCTGGTCCTTCCTGATCAAGCGCACCTACTGAGCCGGGACGAATGCGCCCGGCCGACCTGGCCGTGGGCGTATCCCGGCTAAGCGTCTCCGGCTGACCGGAACCGGTCGGCGAAGCGCGGGTCGCTTTCCCACCACGGCTGGCTTCCAGCAGCGGGCTCCCCCGTGCCCGTGCCCGGCCCAGCCTGGGTCTCTGCGGGTTCCACAGCCAGCGTGGCCGGGAACCGCCCCGCCCCGGCGGCCTCCGCGGCGTCGAGTTCTGCGTCGATCACCACCGCCTCGGCCTCATCCTCCCTGATCATCTGGATCAGCTGCGCGGCGAGGAAGGGCAGGCCGACGAGGTCACCCAGGATCCACAGCGCCCCGCCGCCGAGTACCTGGTCGGTGCTGAGGTTCGGCCCCCAGGGCCGCGCGAGCGCGTGGTAATAGCCACCGGCGATGAGGCTCTGGTCAGCCATGACCGCGAGGCCGAGGACCGCGTCGCCAACGACCTCCGCGCCGGTGACCCACAGAGCCACCAGGTAGGGGTAGGCCTTGGGTACCGGGTCGACCCGCAGCAGCGTCCAGAAGAACACGTACCCGGGCGCCAGCAACGCCAGGTAGGTCACCTCCCGCACCGCGGCGCTGTGCAGGCTGGCCGCGTACCAGGGCGAGAAGTACAGCACGAACGGCACGAGAACCAGGACCACCGTGGTGATGGCCGGGAACGTCAGGATGCGGGCCACCCGGCTGCCCACCGCCACCTCCAGCCGCGGCCCCAGGGTGGGCAGCGTCGCGACGGCCAGCGACAGCGGGCGCCCGAGAGCGAGGAACAGCGGAGCCACCAGCAGCAGGAGGATGGTCTGCATCGACCGGACATAGAACAGCGTGCCCTGGTACACGCCGATGACGGACATGGTCGCGATGATCAGCGCGCCGAGTCCCCCAGCGCAGAAGGCTATGGTCCGGCTGGCCGGCCACGACCGGCCCGACCTGCGCGCCCGCCGCGCCCCGGCCAGGTAGAGGCCGGCCGCCAGCAGGACCGCGATGAGCACCGGCAGGTCGGCCGTCCACGAGGTGAACACCCGTGCCGCCGTCAGCTGCGCGGGCCCATGGTAAGCGGACAGCCCGTGATAGGCGGACGCGAGGACAGCGGCCATGGTGGCCACGCTACCGCCGCACCGTGGCGCAGCGGCCGCCACGCCACGGCCGCCGGTAGCCGCACCGCGCATGGGCCAGCCCATGAAAAGCCAAAGGAAATGCATAGGGCCACCGAGCGCGGCCCAATTCATTCCGGGCCGCACGTTTGCCGTCAGCACGCGAAGGCGAGAAATCTATTACACGAGCACCGGTGGCCGGCCACGTGCACCGCCAGACTAGCCGTACTGTTAGCGGGCACGGCTCGTGACCTGCCCAGGGACACCGTCGTCACTGGCGGCCGGATCGCGCTGGGCAAGCGCTGAATCACGCTCATATCGGGGTTAGTTGCCTTATTACGCAATTTACGGTGACCACTACGGCCGCATGATAAATCCAGGGGGAAAATGCCATGCCGCACATCACACGGCTGCGTATGGTTAGCGCCGTAATGGCCACGGGAGCACTTCTGGCGGGCGGGCTGGCCACGGCCACCGCCGCGCACGCAGCCAGCCGCCGGTCGGCCATCGCGGACACCCATCCCGCCTGGGCGGTCACGCCGGCGCGGGTCAGCGGCCCGGCCGCCGCCGGCGGCGCGGTGACGGCGCGGGTCTACCTGGCCGGCCGCGACCGGACCGGGCTGGCCGCCTACGCCACCGCCGTGTCCACCCCGGGCAGCGCGCTGTACCGCCGCTACCTGACCCCGGCTCAGCTCACGGCCCGGTTCGGTGCCACCAGCGAGCAGGTCGCCGCGATCCGCTCCTGGCTCACCTCCGCCGGGCTGAAGATCACTAGCATCAACGCCACGCACCTCGCGGGTGCCTACATCGCCGCGCGCGGGCCGGCCGCCGCGGCCGCCGTGGCGTTCGGCGTCACCTTCGCCATGTACCGGGGTCCGGACGGACACGAAGACCGCGCCCCCAGTTCGACCGCGACCGTGCCCGCTTCGCTGGCCAGCGCGGTACTCGCTGTCTCTGGCCTGGACACGGCCAGCCACATGATGAAGCCGAAGCTGCCGCCGCCCGGGCCGAACTACTGGGTCGCGCCGCCGTGCTCCAGCTACTACGGCCAGAAGACCGCTACGGCCGAGCCGACGGCCTACGGCCGGCACCAGCCGTGGACGAACTGCGGCTACACACCCAGCCAGATCCGCGGCGCCTACGGAGTCACCGCCTCCGGCATGACCGGCGCGGGCCAGACCGTGGCGATCGTGGATGCCTACAGCTCGCCGACCATGCTGGCCGACGCCAACCAGTACGCGAGGGTCACCGGCGACCAGCCGTTCGCCACCGGCCAGTACCAGCAGTCCCAGGCTGGCCCGTTCACTCCGTCCTCCCAGGCGGCGTGCAATCCGCCGGGCTGGTACGGCGAGGAGACCCTCGACGTGGAGTCCGTGCACGGCCAGGCACCCGGCGCCAACGTCCGGTACGTGGCCGCGGGCAGCTGCCAGGACCCCGACATGCTGGAGGCCGTGGCGCTGGTGGTGAACAAGAACCTGGCCAGCATCGTCACCGACTCCTGGGGCGGTCTGGCCCAGTCCGCCACCCTCAACGCTGCATACGACCTGGCCTTCCAGACCGGCGCGGCCGAAGGAATCGGCTTCTTCTTCTCCTCCGGTGACAGCGGCTACGAAAACCCGGGCGAGAACGCGGCCTCCACCGGCAACCAGGTGGACTACCCGGCATCGAGCCCGTACGTCACCTCGGTCGGCGGCACCAGCCTGGCCATCGGGAAGACCAGCACCTATAAGTGGGAGACGACCTGGGGCACCCTGAACGACCCGCTGTCCGCCGCCGGCACCTCGTGGCAGTACACCCCGCCGGGCTCGTTCCCGGCGAACTACGACGGCTCCGGAGGCGGCGGGGTGAGCACGAGGTACCCGCAGCCCGCTTACCAGCAGCGGGCCGTGCCGGCCAGCCTGGCCAGCCAGCTGCCGGACGGCAGCACGAGCGCCACACCCATGCGGGTCGTCCCGGACGTGTCCGCGCTCGCCGACCCGAGCACCGGCTTCCTCATCGGGCAGACCACCCTCCAGCCGAACGGGACGACCCGGGCCTTCTCGCTCAGCAGGATCGGCGGCACCAGCCTCGCCTCCCCGACCTTCGCCGGCATCGAAGCCGACGCCCAGCAGGCGGCCCGGCACCGGCTCGGCTTCGCCAACCCGGTGATCTACGCCAGGTACGGCACCGCCGCCTTCAACGACGTGACCGACCACCCGGCCGGGCTGCCCGCCAACCTGGCCGAGGTCCGCAGCAACTACACCGACCCGCACACCAGGACCGGGCCGCTGCTCACCTACCTGCGGACGCTAGGCGTCAACGGCGGGGGCGCTGCCGCCCTCAAGGCCGTCACTGGCTACGACGACGCGACCGGGGTCGGCTCGCCCCGCCACTACATCCAGTCGTTCAGGCACTAACCGGCAGTCACCACCGTGACCTAATGACCAGAAGTCACGAATTGGTCCCTTAATGTCATTTACGGGACATCGCCGTTTCTGTTGGCTGTTATCCCTTGCGCGCGTGATCGGAGAGGAAGAATCTACCCTGTGTGACTCGCCCGCCGGGTCACCCGCGCATGATGACCCGATACCCGGGTCACAGCGCCAGAGCGCATGGTCAGTCCAGCAGGAAAGGAACGTGCATGCCGCAAGTCACACGGCTGCGTGTGGTCTGTGCCGCGGTGGCCGCCGGAGCACTCACGCTCGGCACACTCGCCTCGGCCACCGCCGCGCAGGCGGCTAACCCGAGATCGGCGATCGCCCACACCCATCCCGCCTGGGCGGTCGCGGCCCACCGGGTCGGCAGCGGGACCACCACCGGCACCGTAAGCGCCCACGTGTACCTGGCTCCCCAGGATCAGGCCGGGCTCGCCGCCTACGCCGCGGCGGTGTCCACCCCGGGCAGCGCGCTCTACCGGCACTACCTCACGCCCGCACAAGTCGCCGCGCGGTTCGCGCCGGCCGCCGCGGAGGTCGCGGCCGTGCAGTCATGGCTCACCTCCGCAGGCCTCACCGTGACCACGGTCAACGACAAGAGCCCCGCCGGTGCCTACATCGGCGTGCGCGGGTCGGTGGCCGCGGCGAGCAAGGCGTTCGGCGTGACTTTCGGCCTGTACAAGGGTCCTGGTGGCCAGACGGACCGGGCGCCCGCCCAGGCCGCCAGCGCCCCCGCCGCGATCGCCAGTTCGGTGCTTGGGGTCTCCGGCCTGGACACCGCCAAGAGCCAGATCAAGCCGGCGGATACCCTCCCCCCGCCCGGACCGAACTACTGGGTCGCACCGCCATGCTCCACCTACTACGCCCAGAAGATCGCGACCACCGAGCCGACCGCCTACCGCGCGCACCAGCCGTGGACCAACTGCGGCTACACCCCGAGCCAGATCCGCGGCGCGTACGGGGTCTCCGCCTCCAGGGCGACGGGCAAGGGCCAGAACGTGGCCATCGTGGACGCGTACGCCTCGCCCACCATGCTCAGCGACGCGAACACCTACGCCAAGGTCACCGGGGACAAGCCGTTCACCCCCGGCCAATACCAGCAGTATCTGCCAGCGACCTTCACCGAGACCGCGGCGAACCTGTGTGATGCGCCAGGCTGGTACGGCGAGGAGACCCTCGACGTGGAGTCCGTGCACGGCCAGGCGCCCGGCGCCAAGGTCCGGTTCGTCGCCGCCGCCAGTTGCCAGGACACCGACCTGCTGGCAGCGGACGCGCAGATCGTGAACCAGCACCTGGCCAGCATCGTCAGCGACTCGTTCGGGGAGCCTCAGCAGTACTCGACCCTGAACTCGACGTGGGACCAGGTTTTCGAGATCGGCGCCGTCGAGGGAATCGGCTTCTTTTTCTCCTCCGGGGACAGTGGCTACGAGGGCACCGGCGAAGACCCCGCCTCCAGCGGCGACCAGGTGGACTACCCGACCTCGAGCCCGTGGGTCACCTCGGTAGGCGGCACCAGCCTGGCCATCGGGAAGACCAGCAACTACCAGTGGGAGACCTCCTGGGGCACGCTGCTCGACCCCCTGGCCACCAGCGGCAAGTCGTGGCAGTACCCTCCGCCCGGCCTGTACCCGGACTACTACGACGGTTCCGGCGGCGGCGGCGTGAGCACCCTGTACACGCAGCCCTTCTACCAGCGGGGCATCGTGCCCAGCCGCCTGTCCGAGAACCCGCCAACCGGACCGTCCACCACCAAGTACCGCGTTATCCCGGATGTGTCCGCGCTCGCCGACCCGAGCACCGGTTTCCTCGTCGGCGAGACCACCCTCCAGCCGAACGGGACGACCTACGCCTTCTCGCTCAGCAGGATCGGCGGGACCAGCCTCTCCTCCCCGACCTTCGCCGGCATCGAAGCCGACGCCCAGCAGGCGTTCGACTCCGCGCATCACACTGCGGCGGTGATCGGGTTCGCGAACCCGCTGATCTACCGCCTGCACGGCAGCCGGGCCTACCACGACGTGACCGACCACCCAGCCGGTCAGCCGTTCAACCTGGCCGAGGTGCGCAACAACTACACCGACCCGTCCACCAAGGCCGGCCCGCTGGTCACCTGGCTGCGGGCGGTGGGCATCAACGGTGAGGGCGCCGACGCGCTGCCCGCCACCCGTGGCTACGACGACTCGACGGGTGTCGGCTCGCCGAACCAGTACATCCAGGCGGTAGCCGCTCTCAGGTAACGGCATGAGGTGATGGAGGGGACGGCCCACATCAGGGCCGTCCCCTCCGTCAGTTCCAGCGGGAGCGGCGCACGCCAGCCGTTGTGTGCTGTGGTCGTCCGCGAGAGCTGGCGTCAGCTGTAGAAGGTGCCGAGCTCAGCGGCGGCGGCCTCACCGTAGGCAGCGCGGAGGCGCTCCCCCAGCGCGCCCGGCTTAAGCTCGTACTCCTGGGTGCCGACGGTCTCCAGCACGTGCACCGCGAGCATGTTGCCCAGTTGCGCCGCGCGCTCCAGGGACAGGCCCCAGGCCACAGCCGCGAGAAAACCAGCACGGAAGGCATCTCCGGTGCCGGTCGGGTCCGCCTTGCGGATCTCGGGTACCGCGCCGACCTTCTGGGCGGGCTGGCCGGCCTGCTCTATCCGGGCGCCCCCCGGTCCGAGGGTGGTTATCCGGACGCCGACCCGGTCGAGGATCTGCGCGCTACTCCATCCGCCCTTGTCCTCGATCAGCGCTTCCTCGTACTCGTTGCAGAACAGGTAGGCCGCCCCGTCCACCAGCGCGCGGACCTCCTGCTCGCCGAGCCGGGGCAGCTGCTGGGACAGGTCGGCGGCGAACGGAATGCCCAGGGCCCGGCACTCCTCGGTGTGCGAGAGCATCCCGCCCGGGTCACTTGCCCCGATGAGGACCAGGTCCAGGCCACCCGCCTGCTCAACGAGCGGGGCCAGGTCGATCTCGGCGTCCTCGCTCATCGCGCCCGGGTAGAACGAGGCGATCTGGTTCCCGTCCGTATCCGTGGTGCAGACGAAGCGCGCCGTGTGGTGCAGCGTGGACTCACGGACACCGCCGCAGTCCACCCCGTGCGCGGTCAGCCACTCGCGGTAGGGGGCGAAGTCAGCGCCCACCGCGCCGATGAGCAGCGGGCTGAGCCCGAGCACACCCAGGCCGAACGCGATGTTCGCGGCCACCCCGCCGCGCCGGATTTCCAGCCCGTCGACCAGGAAGGACAGCGATACCCGGTCCATCTTCCCCGGTATGAAGTGCTCGACGAACCGGCCGGGGAACGTCATGAGGTGATCGGTGGCGATGGACCCGGTGACAGCTATGCGCACGGCCGTACTCTAGGGCATCGTGCTAGCAGGCCGTGCATCGCGGCCGGGGACCGCAGTGGCCCCCGGCCGCGTAGGCACGACACCGCGGCGTTCCCGCTCAGCGGCGTTCCCGCTCAGTGGAAGGAGTCGCCGCAGGCGCAGGAACCCTGCGCGTTCGGGTTGTCGATCGTGAAGCCCTGCTTCTCGATGGTGTCCACGAAGTCGATGGATGCACCGGACAGGTAGGGAGCGCTCATCTTGTCGGTCACGACATGCACGGCACCGAAAGCCGTGTCCACGTCGCCGTCCATCTCGCGCTCGTCGAAGTAGAGCTGGTAGCGCAGTCCCGAGCACCCGCCCGGCTGCACTGCGATACGCAGCCGCAGGTCGTCGCGGCCCTCCTGCTCCAGCAGGGTACCTACCTTCGCCGCCGCGGCGTCGGTGAGGATGACGCCCTGCGCTGTCGTCTGGTCCTGAACCGTCATATGTGCAACTCCCGCGTCGGATGTCCGCCGCCTGGGCGGCGCTGGCCGGTCCTCCGGTGAATAGCTTCTCCAGACACAACCATAAGCTGTCCACGGTCATTCCGGGGCCTGCGGGCCCGCCGTAACCTCTCCGGTAGAAGTATGACTCTCCCGGGCGGAGGCCAAGCTGCCGGTGCGGCCGGCCAGTGCCTTACAGGCCGGGGGCGCCCCAGACCGGGAACCACCGGCCCAGGTCCGGCTCGATCTTCAGGTCTGAGCCGAGCTGGCCACGTACCTGGAGTTCGAGTGCGTTGTCCCGGCGCTCCCCGTCCTGCGGCGCGAACGGGTAGAAGGCGCCGCGCTTGAAGAGATAGACGATGGCGAGGCGGCGGCCCGCGTCGTCACGGAAGCCGACCAGCGTGCACAGCAACTGCGGGCCGAAGCCACCGTCCACCAGCGACGAGTTCACCGCGTGCAGGTCGGTGACGAGTGCTTCGACGTCGTCGGCGGAGTGATGGCAGACCAGCCAGGTGTAGCCGAAGGAATCTGTGGTCACCTCGACCGGCGTCGTTCCCGAGCCCATGTCGAGCAGCTGCCGGACATCCTTCTCGATGTCGCTGAACGCCTTGCCCTCGGCGGCCCGGAAGCAGACCGAGCCGGTGCCGGTGGGCCGGAACGTCGCGGCGGCCTCGAGCGTGATGGCGGCGGAGGGCAGGGCGAACAGCGCGTCCAGCTTGGGCTGGACCGGCTTGGTCCGGCCAAGCAGCGTGTCCAGGAATCCCACCAGCTACCTCGCCAGTTGATCGGAGATCTTGGCCAGTTCCTTGAGCCTGCGCTCCAGTGAAGGGTGCGTGGAGAACAGCGCGGAGAGGCTGGCCCCCGCCCCGCCCCTGGCAAAGGCCGGGGCGAAGTAGAACGCGTTCAGCGGTTCGGCGGCCCGCAGGTCCTTCGTGGGGATCCTGGCCATATCGCCGGTCACCTTCTGCAGCGCGCTGGCCAGTGCGGACGGCTGCCCGGTGAGCAGTGCGCCGGACCGGTCGGCGGAGAGCTCACGGTACCGGGAGAGCAGCCGGATCAGCAGGAAGCTGATCGCGTAGACCACGATGCCAACCACCATGACGACCAGCACGACGGGCAGGCCACCCGCGTTGTTGTTGTTGTTGCCGCCTCGGTCACGGCCGCCGCCACCGCCGAAGAGTTCGGAGTAGAAGGCGAATCTGACCAGCAGGGCCGCGACGATGCCGATGAACGAGGCGATGGTCATGACCGCGACGTCCTTGTGCGCGACGTGCGACATCTCGTGCGCGAGCACGCCCTCAAGCTCTGGCTCTTCCAGCCGGTCCAGCAGACTGTCCGTGACGCAGATCACGGCCATCTTGCTGCTGCGCCCGGTGGCGAAGGCGTTCGGCATCCGCGACGGGGCGATGGCCACCCGCGGCTTGGGCATGTCGGCCAGCGCGCAGATCCGGTCCACCACACCGTGCAGCTGCGCGGCCCGCGGCCCGTCCTGCGGGGTGACCAGCTGGGCGCCCGCGGTCCGCAGCGCGATCTTGTCGGACCAGTAGAAGGACCCGAATCCGAGCCCCAGGGCCAGCACGACCGGGAAGAACACGACGGCCGAGGACGAGAGATTGGTAGCGTTGCTCAGCACGAAGTACAAGGCCAGGACGAACGCCACGAAGACGATGCCGAGCACGAACATCGTCAGGCCCATCCGAGCAATGAGTCCCCTGTCAGGCGCATAGCGGGTTTTCGCCATCGCGCCGCCTCCGTTCTGTCCGGCCGAACTCTCAGCCGGACTCTTCCGGCTTCGCTGTCGGAGCCGTCCCTCCCCCATTATCAGGCAGCGCCGGAGCGGACAAACCGTCGCGACGCAACTGCCCGGCCACTCCAGGTGGGCGGCCCGATGGCCGGCCGGCTCCGGACCAGCCACCGCCCCGCCCAGGGGGTTCAACAGCAATTGTCGCCCTGCAACCTGGGAGCTTGCTGAAGGTTTCCTCAGAGCAGGGGCAAGGCCCGGGTCAGCCCGGGATGAGGCCCTCGCCGCTCAGCATCTCGCGGACGTTGTCCATGGTCGCCTCGGCGTCCGGCAGGATCAGCGTCGATGGCTCAAGCGTGTCGTCAGGCAGCGGGGTGCCGAGTACCCGGATCCTGGACACCAGGGCATTCAGGGCGGCCCGGAACGCCTGGTCGTCATTGGCGTTCACGGCCGCCTCAAGCTTGGCGTCGAGAATGTTCAGCTCGCCGGTGGCCGCGTCGTCCACCTCGAACTGGCCCTCGCCGAGAATGCGGACGATCATGATCCGTCACCGGCCTGCGGCTGGTCGGCAGGCCGCGCCGGCCGGGTCGCCTGCGCCTGGCCCTGGCTGGCCGCACCATCGGCGGCGGAACCCTCGATCTCACGCGGGGCCTCGCCCTGACTCAGCTCGCCCTTCAGCCGAGCCAATTCCAGATCAACGTCGTGGCCGCCGCCCATCCGGTCCAGTTCGGCCTGGATGTCGTCGTGCGGGGTGCCGGTGACGTCCTCCAGGGCGCCCGAGGCCATCAGTTCGTCGATAGCGCCTGCCCGGGCCTGCATCTGCGCAGTCTTGTCCTGAGCCCGCTGGACGGCCATGCCCACGTCGCCCATCTCCTCGGAGATGCCGGAGACGGCCTCGCCTATCCTGCTCTGCGCTTCCGCGGCGGTGTATGTCGCCTTGATGGTCTCCTTCTGCGTGCGGAAGGCCTCCACCTTGGACTGAAGCCGCTGCGACGCCGAGGTCAGCTTCTCCTCGTCGGCCTGCAGCGACTGGTACTGCGTCTGCAGGTCCGTCAGCTGGGTCTGCAGCGTCGACTTGCGGGTGAGCGCGTCGCGCGCGAGATCCTCGCGCCCCGAGCCGAGCGCCTGCTTGGCCTGGCCCTCGAGCTTGACCTGCTGCTGCTGGAGCGAGTTCATCTGGAGTTCGACGCGCTTGCGCGAGGTGGCCACGTCCGCGACGCCGCGGCGGACCTGCGTCAGCATCTCCAGCTGCCGCTGGTAAGAATAATCCAGGGTCTCGCGCGGATCTTCGTACCTGTCCAGGGCCTTGTTGGCCTTGGCCTTGAAGATCAGCGATACCCGCTTCATCACGCTCATGGGCGCGACCATCCCCTCATCGTGTACACCGCTGCCGCTCTCGCCCACAGCGCCGCGCCGGTCCCCCCGTGGTGCTACGGCGGCATCGCCGCGGACTGAATCACCCAAGCCTATGCGGAGATCCGCGCGCCAGTCATTACGAAGGCCGCGGCAGCAGGCCGAAGCCCCAGCGGGCGGCCCGGAGCCGCGGCCGCCCTTGGCTGCGGCCCATCCGGCACGCCATGCTCGTCACCCTGGTAATCCGTGCCCTTCGTCCCGGTAAGCTGGCCCCGTGTTCCGACGACGCAGTGCCACCACGACCGACGGCCCCGGCGGGGACGCCACCAGCGCGCCCGGCGCCGAGCCTGGCAACGGCGCGGCTGGGCGCCCCGGGGTGACCGCGGGCAAGGGCAGGCCGACCCCCAAGCGCAGCGAGGCCGAGCGGCAGCGGCGCTTCGGCGGGGCTCCCGCCGACCGGAAGGCGGCCGCAGCCCAGTCCAAGACGCGGACGCGCGCGGAGCGCATCCGGAAGACCGAGGCCATGCGGCGCGGCGAGGAGTGGGCGCTCCCGGCGAAGGACAAAGGCCCGGTCAAGGCGCTGGCCCGGGACTACGTGGACTCCCGGCGCCGAATCAGCGAGTTCTATATGTACGGCCTCATCGTGCTGGTCGTCCTGCTTTTCTTCAGCAGCCGCAGCCCGGTGGTGGGCACGTACCTGCCCGTGGTCCTCCTCCTGATGGTAGTCATCATGCTGATCGAGGGCTTCTTCATCGGCAGGAAGCTGAAGGCGCTCGCAGCCGAGCGCTATCCCGGCGAGAGCACCCGCGGTCTGCGCATGTACGCGGGGATGCGCGGGCTGCAGATCCGCAAGCTCCGCTTCCCCAAGCCGAGGGTCAAAATCGGCGACACGATCTGAGCGCTAGGGTCAACCGCATGGAGTACCGACATCTCGGCCGGAGCGGCCTGAAAGTCAGTGAGATCGCCTACGGCAACTGGATCACCCACGGATCACAGGTCGAGGAGGACGCCGCCAAGCAGTGCGTCGCCGCCGCGCTGGACGAAGGAATCAGCACGTTCGACACGGCTGACGCCTACGCGGGAACCCGTGCCGAGGCCGTGCTCGGCCGCGCCCTGCACGGCGTGCGCCGCGAGTCCGTGGAGATCTTCACCAAGGTCTTCTGGCCGACCGGACCGGGCAGCAATGACCGCGGGCTGTCCCGCAAGCACATCATGGAGTCCGCGCACGCCTCCCTGCGCCGCCTGCAAACCGACTACCTGGACCTGTACCAGGCGCACCGGTACGACTACGGGACCCCGCTCGAGGAGACCATCCGCGCCTTCGAGGACCTGGTCAGGCAGGGCAAGGTGCTGTATGTCGGGGTGTCCGAGTGGCGGGCTGAGGAGATCGCGGCGGCCCTGAAGATCGCTGATGAGATGGGCTTCGACCGGATCGTCTCGAACCAGCCGCAGTACAACATGATCTGGCGGGTAATCGAGTCAGAGGTCATCCCCCTCTGCGAGCAGGAGGGGGTCGGCCAGGTCGTTTTCTCGCCGATCGCCCAGGGCGTGCTCACCGGGAAGTACCAGCCGGGCAGCGCACCGCCCGCAGGGTCACGGGCGACCGACCCGAGCGGGTCCGGCTTCATCCAGAACTTCCTCACCGAGGCGCTGCTGCTCCGGGTGCAGGAACTGCGGCCGCTGGCGGAGCAGGCCGGCCTGACCCAGGCCCAGCTCGCGGTGGCCTGGGTGCTGCAGAACCCGAACGTGTCCGCGGCGATCGTCGGCGCCAGCCGGCCGGAGCAGGTGCGGGAGAACGTGAAGGCGTCCGGCGTGCGGCTCGACCCCGATCTGATGCGACGGATCGACGACGTGCTCGGGCCCGAGATCCAGCGGGACCCGGCTCTCACGAAAAGCCCGCCCGCCGGGCGCTGAGCTGGCCGGGCGCTGAGCTGGCCGGGCGCTGAGCTGGCCGGGCGGTCAGGTGGCCGGGCGCAGGCCCATCGGGCCGTACTCGACCCTGCCCTCCTCGACCAGCGTCACCTGATCCACTCCGCCGTCCAGCAGCTCACGCCAGTTCTCGCCGAGCCAGCTCTCCGCGTCTCCCTGGCTGCTGAACGTCTCCTTGGGCAGCCCCCGCGACGTCGTCACGGTGCCGTCTTCCTTCTCGAACTGCCAGCTCCAGGCCATGCCCCTACCGCCTCCTTGGTCCGCGGTAAGCGACAGTAGCCGACCGTGGCGACCGGCTGCGCGCCCTGGCCGCCCGGCCGTCAGGAAGGTCGTGATGCCGGGAATATGCCTGAACGTACGAAACTCCCGACATGATGATCTTGCGGCATTTGCATTCACCGAGCGGAACGGCCAGAGTAGCGGCCGGGAAGCTGTTAAGTTCTATTGCGCTAGCCCTGAGTCTGGCGCGGCCGGAGCAGCACGCTGGCTCAGCCCCGGGACCAAGCGGGAACCAAGGTGGTGACGACATGGCACGCGTTGTCGTCGTTGGTGATCTGATGACCGATACGGTCGCTCACGCCGCTCTTCCTCTCGCGAAGGGCAGCGATACCCCGGCCACGGTGAGCATGCACGGCGGCGGCTCAGGCGCGAACATCGCAGCCTGGCTGGCCGTGGACGGCTCCGAGGTGGCCTTCGTCGGGCGGCGCGGCGCGGACATCGCGGGCCGGAACCGGGACATGGAGCTCATGGGCTACGGCGTCGATGCCAGGCTCGTGATGGACCCCGAGCGGCCCACCGGGACGTGTGTCGTTATGGTCACCCATCGTGGCGACCACACCATGCTGTCCGATCCAGGCGCGAATGCCGCGCTGTCCCCCGATGACCTGCCCAAGGACCTGTTCTCGCCCGGCACGCACCTGCATATGTCCGGGTACACGCTGCTGAACGAGGGCTCACGGCCCGCTGCGCTGGCCGCATTCGAGCTGGCCAGCCGGGCGGGCATGACCGTCTCAGTCGACGGCGCCTCGGCCGCCCCGCTAGAGCGGATCGGAGCCGAGCCGTTCCTGGATCTGACCAACGGCGTCACGCTGCTCCTGGTCAACGCGAGCCAGGCCGCAGTGCTCACCGGCCGGGACGATCCCGAGCGGGCCGCCAGGGTGCTGACCACCTGGTATCCCCAGGTCGTGGTCAAGCTCGGTCCCGACGGCGCACTGCACGCGAACGGGCGCCCCGATCCGGTGCGGGTCCCGGCTCAGCCGGTCGAACGTTTCCTTGACGGCACGGGCGGCGGAGATGCGTTCTGCGCCGGTTTTCTTCCGTCCTGGCTGGACAAGAAGCCGCCACTCGAGGCGCTGACCAGCGGCTGCAGGCTGGCCTCACGGGCACTAAGCTTGGTCGGTGCCCGACCCATCCTCTGACCGTCCGCGCCGGGCAGCCTTCCTCGACGAGCTTTTCTCACTCGAAGGCCTGGTGGCGCTGGTCACCGGGGGCAGTTCTGGTATCGGCCGTGGGATCGCGCGGGCGCTGGCCCTGGCCGGGGCGCGGGTCCTCATCATGGCGCGCAATGCGCCGGCGCTGGATGACACGGTGAGTGAACTGCGGGCGGCCGGCGGCGAGGTAGCGCGGGTATGCGCGGATCTCGGGGACCGGGCCGCCACGCAGCAGGGCGCGGAACAGGCCGTGGCCGTGTTCGGCGAACCCGACATCCTGCTGAACGCGGCCGGCCTGAATGTGCGTCCGCCGCTGGGCAATTTGAGCATCGCCGAGTGGGACCGGCTCATGGCGGTCAATCTGACCGCGCCGTTCCTGCTCGGGCAGCGGTTCGGGCCCGCCATGGCCGGACGCGGCTGGGGCCGGATCATCAATATCGTGTCGCAGCAGGCCATCAGGGCATTCGGCAACAGCGGCGGGTACGGCGCGGCCAAGGGCGGCCTGGCCGCGCTGACCAGGTCACAGTCGGAGGCCTGGGCACCGGCCGGCGTCTGCTGCAACGCCCTCGGGCCGGGATTCGTGGCCACCCCGCTCACCGCCGAGGTGGCCAGCGACCCAGTGCGGTCCGCCGCGCTGGCCGCCCGGACGATGGTCGGCCGCAACGGCGAACCGCAGGACTTCGCGGGCGCAGCCGTGTTCCTCGCCAGCCGGGCCAGTGGCTACGTGACCGGCCAGGTCCTCTTCGTAGACGGCGGCTTCTCCGCCACCTGACGCCGCCCGGCCCGTGTCACCTGGTTATCAGTGAACTTTTTTGCCCCCCGGCGGGCAAAAAGTTCACTGATAAGAGTTATCCACAGGTTCGGCACCCGGTCCGGGCTTGGTGGGTGACTGTCTGGTGGGTACGGGGCTGGGTCGGCGGAATCTTCCGGGTAGGACAGCGCCACGCGGGTTGCCTTCGGCGTGCTCGTAGGTTGCAGACGGCACAATGTTGGTCATGGCCCGACGCACCACGACAACCCCGCCTTCCGGCCGTGCTGGCTCGGGGGGGCGACCCCCCGCTCCCCCCGAGCCGTTCGAAGAGAACATCGTCGACATCGATGTCGCCGAGGAGATGCGGGGCAGCTACCTCGAGTACGCCTACTCAGTCATCTACCAGCGCGCGCTGCCGGACGCCCGGGACGGTCTGAAGCCGGTCCAGCGCCGGATTCTGTACCAGATGAACGAGATGGGCCTGCGGCCCGACCGCGGCCACGTCAAGTGCGCCCGCGTGGTCGGCGACGTGATGGGTCGCCTGCACCCGCACGGCGACAGCGCGATCTACGACGCACTGGTCCGGCTGGCCCAGCCGTGGGCCATGCGGCTGCCGCTTGTCGACGGGCACGGCAACTTCGGCGCCCCCGGCGGCGACGGCGCCCCGGCCGCGATGCGGTACACCGAGGCGCGGCTGACCGCGGCCGCGATGGAGATGGTGGCCTCCATCCACGAGGACACCGTCGACTTCCAGCCAAACTACGACGGCACGGAGACGCAGCCCGAGGTTCTTCCGGCCGGACTGCCGAACCTGCTGGTCAACGGGGCCGCCGGGATCGCGGTGGGGATGGCCACCAACATGGCCCCGCACAACCTCGGCGAGGTGATCGCGGCGGCCCGGCACCTGATCGCCCATCCCGAGGCCAGCCTGGATGAGCTGATGCGCTTCGTGCCCGGCCCGGACCTGCCGACCGGCGGGAAGATCGTCGGCCTGGACGGGATCAGGGAAGCCTACGAGACCGGGCGTGGCATCTTCCGGACCCGCGCGGCCGCCCGGGTCGAGAAGATCACGCCCCGGCGGACCGGGATCGTGGTCACCGAGCTGCCGTACAGCGTCGGCCCGGAAAAGGTCATCGCCAGGATCAAGGACCTGGTCCAGTCCAAGAAGCTGGCCGGGATCGCCGACCTGAAGGATCTCACCGACCGGCACCGCGGCCTGCACCTGGTGATCGAGGTCCGTAACGGGTTCCACCCGGACGCGCTGCTCGATGAGCTGTACCGGCTGACGCCGATGGAGGAGACGTTCGGCATCAACAACGTCGCCCTGGTCGACGGGCAGCCCAGGGTGCTCGGCCTGCGTGAGCTGCTGCGGATCTACGTCGACCACCGGCTGGACGTGGTGCGGCGGCGCAGTGATTTCCGGCGGCGCAAGCGTGCCGAACGGCTGCACCTGATCGACGGCCTGGTCATCGCGCTGCTCAACATCGATGAGGTCATCCAGGTCATCCGGGCCAGCGACGACTCCACCCAGGCCAAAGAGCGCCTCATGTCGGTCTTCGACCTGTCGGAAATCCAGGCCCAGTACATCCTGGACACGCCGCTGCGCAGGCTGACCCGCTACGACCGGCTTGAGCTGGAGCGCGAGCGGGAAACGCTGCAGCGCGAGATCGCCGAGCTGACGGCGATCCTGGAGTCGGAGGCCAGGCTGCGCGAGGTCGTCTCGGCCGAGCTGGCGAGCGTCGCCCAGCGGTTCGGCACACCGCGCCGGACGGTCCTGCTGGAAGGCAGCGGCGCGGCGCGGACAGCCGCGGTGCCCCTGGAGGTGGCGGACGACCCGTGCCTGGTCCTGCTTTCCTCCGCGGGACTGCTCGCCAGAACAGCGACCAGCACCAACGAACAGAACCAGCCCGGCACCGGGTCAGCCGGCCCTGACGTGGCCGGTTCCGCCACCGCCACGGCAGGCCCCCGCGCCGCACATGATGTGATCGTCTCGTCGGTGCCGGCCACAGCTCGCGGCACCGTCGCCATGGTGACCTCGATCGGGCGGCTGATCAGGGTCGGCGTGCTGGAAATCCCGGCCTTGCCCCCGAGTGCCCACTCCCCCGCGCTGGCCGGCGGCGCGCCGGTCAGCGAGTTCGTCGGCCTGGAGGCCGGCGAGACCGTGGTCGGGCTGGCCGCACCGGACGCGGCGACGGCGGGCCTCGCGCTGGGCACGGCCGCCGGGATCGTCAAGCGGGTGGCGCCCGACTACCCGCAGAACGCCGCCGACTTCGAGGTGATCTCACTCAAGGACGGCGACCGGGTGGTCGGCGCTGTCCAGCTGGCCGGCGAGGACCAGGACCTCGTGTTCATCACGAGCGACGCCCAGCTCCTCAGGTTCGGCGCGGCGACGGTACGCCCGCAGGGCCGGGCGGCGGGTGGCATGGCCGGGATCCGGCTGGCCGCTGGGGCCTCGGTGATCTGGTTCGGCGCGGTGGCCCCCGAGGGTAACGGCGCGGTGACTCCTGATAATGCTGGCCCGGGGGCCGTCGTGGTCACGGCCGCGGGCAGTTCAGGAGCACTGCCGGGGACGGCAGCGGCCACGGTGAAGGTCACCCCGTATGCCGAGTACCCAGCCAAGGGACGGGCCACTGGCGGCGTCCGCTGCCACCGGTTCCTCAAGGGAGAGGACACGCTGGTGCTGGCCTGGGCCGGCCCGGCCCCCGCACGCGGTGCGACCGACGCCGGGGTGCCGGTGGACCTGCCGCCCGCCGAAGGCCGCAGGGACGGGTCCGGGGAACGGGTGCGGCAGCCGCTCGGCGCCGTCGGTGGACTGGCGCCAGCCTGATCGGCTGGTGGTCGGTAAGGGGGTCCTTACTCGCTCCGCCCGTAGTCGTCGTCCAGCCGCACGATGTCGTCCTCGCCGAAGTAGTCGCCGTGCTGCACTTCGACGAAGACCAGCGGATCCTGGCCGGTGTTGTGGACCCGATGGGCCACGCCGACGGGAACATCGACGGCCTCACCGGCCCGGACCGCGATCACCTGGCCGTCGAGGGTAACGGCGCCCTCGCCGGCCACCACGAACCAGTGCTCCGACCGGCGGGAATGCCGCTGATAGCTGAGCCGGTGGCCGGGCGACACGGTGATCGTCTTGACCTTGTACCCAGCGCCGTCGGACAGCACCGCGTAGGAACCCCACGGACGCACGTCATCATCGATCATCCGGACATCATCCCAGCCTGGCGGCGGGCACGCAGCAGGGCGCCAGAGTGTGTCCCTAAGACGCCAACCCGGCGTCCCGCGACCACGGCCAGCGTGGTGAGCAGGTCGCGCGGGCCCGCGTGGGGTGGATCGCCGAACTGCCACGACCGGGCGATGGTGATGCCCCTGGCCCCGGGGTCGAATACGCTCCCGCGGAAACAGCCGCCCCGCGCCAGGGCCGCCAGATCCTCGTCGTCCTCCCTTAAAGCGGCGGCGTAGGCCGCCGCATCCAGCAAGGCCGCCGCGCACCGCGCGGCCCGGACGGGGGCGCCATCGGCACGGGCCAGCCTCCAGGCCGCCTGGGCGCGCAGGAACTCTGCCACGAGAATCTGTTTCGTCACGGGCAGTATTGTACTCGTCACTCAACGTGAGGAACACTCGGCATACATAGGCGTTTCCCTGACCGACCATGACCCCGAAGTGCCCCGTTTGTCGCGATCGCACGGAATGCCGGAAACCGCGAGCAGATGGTCACGCTCCGGCATCCGCAACCGCTCACGCCCATCTGAGTCCACCGATCAATGGCCACGTCACGGAGGGAGATGCCGAGTTCGCCGGGGCTGGTGGTAATGGCATCCCACGCCTACGATAGACGGGCGCCCTGGGGCGGGAGGGCAAGGCAATGGGCGGTCGGGAAACGGCGGGGAAACGGCGCAACAACGAGGCGGATGCCTTGCTGGCCGCCCTGGCCTCGGCGGAGGCCGTCACAGATCCCTATCCGCTCTACGCGGAATTGCGGGCGCTGGCACCTGCTCACCAGGCTCCATCCGGTGCCGTATTCGTGAACCGATATGAGGACTGCGCGGCTATCACCCGGGACCCTGCCTTCCACGCCGAAAGTCCTGAGTGGCGGGACCGGGTCATGCCCGGGTGGCGTGACGAGCCCTCCATGGTCGCCACCTGCGAGGCGATGCAGTTCCGCGATCCACCCGACCACACCCGGCTGAGGCGCCTGGTCAGCGCCTCGTTCACCCCCCACCACGTGAACAACATGCGCGAGGACGTCGAGCGCCTGACTGGCCGGGTGCTGAACCTCATCGCGGACGGCGGCAGCGCTGGAAGTGCCGTCGACCTGCACGAAGTCCTGGCTTCTTCGCTTCCGGTGTCCGTGATCGGGACCCTGGTCGGCGTGCCCCCGGCCGACTGGGTCCCGCTGCAAGCGGCGACGTCAGCGCTGCTGGAGGTGGTCGAGCTGTCAGCAGGCCCGGACCAGCTGATCGCGGCGGACCAGGCAGCGGTCAAGGTGAACGACTATTTCGCCCGCCTGGTCGCTGAGCGTAAGCGCGCGCCGCGTGACGATCTGGCCACCGTCCTGCTCGCCACCACTGAGGGGTCCGCGCAGCCGGCGGCCGGCGCGGCCGGCGCCGAGGGGACCGGGCATCCAGCGCTCACCGAGGACGAACTGCTACAGACGCTGACGCTCGTATTCGTGGCCGGTGTGGGCTCCATGCTCAACCTGCTCACCAACGGCACCGCGGCCCTGCTGGCCCATCCCGAGCAGGCGGACGCGCTGCGCCATGATCCCCGGTTGCAGACCGGCGCGGTCGACGAGGTATTGCGGTACGACCCGCCGGTCCAGTTCGTCAGCCGGGTCGCCAGTGCCGATATCGCCATCGGCGGCATTCCCGTCCGCAGAGACGGCCTGGTGATCGCGATGCTGGGCGCGGCCAACCGCGATCCCGCGCGTTTCCCCGCAGCCGACTCGTTCGACATCAGCAGAACGGGCACCACGGTGCTGTCGTTCGGCGGGGGCATCCACTACTGCCTCGGCGCACTGCTCGCCCGGCTCGAGGCGACCGCGTTCTTCCCCGCACTGCTCGAACGGTTCCCAGCTCTCCGGCTGGACGGCCTGCCGCAGCGACGGGGCCTCGTTCACCGCGGCTTCAGCTACCTCCCCGTGGCTGCGCGGTGAGTGGCTCAGGCGTCGATGCGGGACAGGTCCAGCTCACCAGCGCCGCCGACGATGCTCGGCCAGCCCGGGGGGCCACCCCCGGACCCCCGGGCCACCCCGTCAGGCGTCGATGCGGGACAGGTCCAGCTCACCAGCGCCGCCGACGATGAAGTCGCGGCGGGGAGCGACTTCGGTGCCCATGAGGAGTTCGAACATGGCCACGGCCGCGGCGGCGTCATCGATCCGGATCCGGCGCAGGGTGCGGTGCCGCGGGTCCATGGTGGTCTCCGCGAGCTGGGACGCGTCCATCTCGCCCAGGCCCTTGTACCGCTGCAGCGGCTCTTTCCACCGCTGGCCCTTACGCTCCAGTTCCAGCAGCGTGCGGCGGAGTTCACCGTCGGAGTACGTGTACCGGTACTTCTGCTGGCCTTTACGGGGATTAGACAGCTCGATCCGGTGCAGCGGCGGCACCGCGGCGAACACCCGGCCTGCGTCGAGCAGCGGGCGCAGGTAGCGGTGGAACAGGGTGAGCAGCAGGGTCCTGATATGTGCGCCGTCCACGTCGGCGTCGGACATGAAGATGACCCGCTGGTACCGGGCGGAGTCCAGGTCAAACGACCCGCCGGACCCGGCCCCGATCACCTGGATGATGGCCGCGCACTCGGCATTCTTGAGCATGTCCGCCAGCGACGCCTTCTGCACGTTAAGGATCTTGCCGCGGATCGGCAGCAGCGCCTGGAATTCGGAGTCCCTGGCCAGCTTGGCCGTGCCGAGCGCGGAGTCGCCCTCCACGATGAACAACTCGCTGCGGTCGTCGGAGGTGCGGCAGTCCACCAGCTTGGCCGGCAGCGCGGAGCTGGCCAGAGCGGACTTGCGGCGCTGGTTGTCCCGGTGCTCGCGGGCCGCGATCCGGGCCTTGGCCGCCGAGGCCACCTTCTCGAGCAGGGCCCGCGTCTGCTGCTTGGTGCCTCGCCGGGGCACCTCGAACACGGCTTTCAGTTCCTGGCCCACCACTTGCGCCACGATCCGGGAGGCGGCCGGAGTGCCGAGGACTTCCTTGGTCTGCCCTTCGAACTGGGGTTCGGGTAGCCGCACGCCGACGACCGCGGTGAGCCCCTCCAGCACGTCTTCCTTGGTTACCGGCTCGTCGCCGTTCTTCAGCAGCCTGGCCGCCCGCAACTGCTCGTTCAGCGTCTTGACGAGCGCCCGCTCGAACCCGGTGACATGCGTCCCGCCCTTCGGCGTGGCGATCACATTCACGAACGATCTGGTCACCGTGTCGTACCCGGTCCCCCAGCGCAGCGCCACATCGACCGAAAGCTCCCGGTCCACGTCCGCGGGCGTCATATGACCCTGATCGTCCAGCACCGGCACCGTCTCGGTGAAATGGCCGGATCCGGTCAGCCGCACGACCTCGGTCACCGGCTCCCCAGGGGCCAGGTGAGCACAGAACTCGCTGATCCCGCCGTCGAACCTGAATTCCGCCTCGCGGTCGCCGGACGCCTCATCGGCGGGATCCGCGAGGTCGGCCGGCGCACGGTCATCCCTGACCCGGATGGTGAGACCCGGGACTAGATAGGCGGTCTGCCGGGCTCGCTGCAGAAGTGCCTCGAAACTCCAGTCGGCGTCTTGGACGAAGACCTGGTGGTCAGGCCAGAACCTGATCCTGGTGCCGGTCAGCTTCCTGGCCACCTTGCGCGTCTGGCGTAGCCCGGGCCTGGCCGTGAAGGCGGCCCCAGGGCCCTTGCCGCCGA
This sequence comes from Streptosporangiaceae bacterium, assembly GCA_033854735.1. Classification (GTDB taxonomy): domain Bacteria; phylum Actinomycetota; class Actinomycetes; order Streptosporangiales; family Streptosporangiaceae; genus JAWWPY01. The sequence continues at coordinate 28,690 of JAWWPY010000161.1, forward strand.
ATTCCCCCGGAACGCCTCGCCGGAAGGCCACGGACCACTCGTGCCCCTCCCGGTCGACCTCGACGTCGAGCCGGGCGGATAGGGCATTCACCACAGAGGCCCCGACGCCGTGCAGCCCCCCGGACGCGGTGTAGGACCCGCCGCCGAACTTACCCCCGGCGTGCAACCTGGTCATCACGAGCTCGATGCCGGTCAGACCGGTCTTCGGCTCCACGTCCACCGGGATTCCCCGCCCGTTGTCGCGCACCTCGGCCGAGGAGTCGGCATACAGCACGATCTCGATCTCGGTGCAGTGGCCGGCCAGCGCCTCGTCCACCGAGTTGTCGAAGATCTCCCAGAGGCAGTGCATCAGGCCGCGGCCGTCGGTGGACCCGATGTACATGCCCGGACGCTTGCGTACCGCCTCAAGGCCCTCCAGCACGGACAAATGGCGTGCGGTGTAGCCGTCCCCAACACGGGACCTGGCACCGGAGGCGGCTGTCGGCGCGATCGGCGCCGCAGGCCCGCGTGGCCCGGCAGTTTCGGCGCGGACGGCAGTCACGGCACTCTCCTCGTTGTGCTGGCGGGCAGCCGCCCGCGGTCACTTGACGGCAGACTAGCCGCCGGTTGGGGGTGCTCGGCGGAGCCACGCCGCGGACATACCCGGCGACCTGGGACAACGCGCACGCTACAGTAGGTGGGAGAGAGTATTTCTTCGGGCGCAGAGCGGCGTTCGCTCTCGGCGTAGGCAGCATTGACACGGGAACGGATGTGCCTGGCACAGTGTTGTGTAGCAGGAGAGGGTAAGCCAGCCGGACACAGTGAGCCGGTGGCACGACGCGAGGGAGGCGACATGGCCGGAGCTCTAGCGCCAAGTAAGCCGCTGACCGCCAGAGACGTATGCGACCGGTGCGGCGCCCAGGCGTACGTACGCGTTGTGCTCCCCGGTTCCGGGGAGTTGCTTTTCTGCGCTCACCACGGTCGGCAGCATGCCGAGGCGCTCGCCAAGGTTGCTGTGGAGATCCAGGACGAGACAGAGCGGCTTTCGCCAAGCGCAGGCGTGCGGCGCGAAGGCTGACCCGCCCGCCGGGTATCCGGTGGGCGGCCGCCTGAGCTGCAGCGTGGCAGCGAGTAGGCCATCCGATAGATCCGTACGGCCTGGAGCGGTTCGGGACAGCGTGAGACGGTTCAGGGCGCTCTAGGGGGTTCAGATGCCGCTCTGGGCCATCCGAGCGCCGTCTGAAGCAGTTCAAGGTCGGCCTGAGGCAGCTCAGGCCGACCTTGAACTTTACGGTGTGCTTGTCAGTCGAGGTAGTCGCGGAGGACCTGCGACCGCGACGGATGGCGCAGCTTGGACATGGTCTTCGACTCGATCTGACGGATCCGTTCCCTGGTGACCCCGTAGACCTTACCGATCTCGTCCAGCGTCTTGGGCTGCCCGTCGGTCAGGCCGAACCGCATGGAGACCACGCCAGCCTCACGCTCGGACAGGGTGTCGAGCACCGAATGCAGTTGCTCCTGCAACAGGGTGAAGCTGACCGCCTCACCGGGCTGGATCGCCTCGGAATCCTCGATCAGGTCACCAAACTCGCTGTCGCCGTCCTCGCCGAGCGGGGTGTGCAGGGAGATCGGCTCACGGCCGTATTTCTGGACCTCGATGACCTTCTCCGGGGTCATGTCCAGCTCAGCGGCCAGTTCTTCGGGGGTCGGCTCCCGGCCCAGATCCTGCAGCATCTGCCGCTGTACCCGGGCCAGCTTGTTGATGACCTCCACCATGTGCACCGGGATGCGGATCGTCCGGGCCTGATCCGCCATGGCCCGGGTGATCGCCTGCCTGATCCACCAGGTGGCGTACGTCGAGAACTTGTAGCCCTTGGTGTAGTCGAACTTCTCGACCGCGCGGATCAGGCCCAGGTTGCCTTCCTGGATGAGGTCGAGGAAAAGCATGCCGCGCCCGGTGTACCGCTTGGCCAGCGACACCACGAGCCGCAGGTTCGCCTCCAGCAGGTGGTTCTTGGCCCGCCGGCCGTCCTCAGCGATCCACTCCATATCGACGCGGGCATCGGCCCGCAGCCCGCCCGGGCCCTCGCCGAGCTTCTCCTCAGCGAAGAGCCCGGCCTCGATCCGCTTCGCGAGCTCAACTTCCTGCTCGGCGTTGAGCAGCGGCACCTTGCCGATCTGCTTGAGATAGTCCTTGACCGGGTCCGCCGTGGCCCCCGCGGACGCGACCTGCGCCGCGGGCAGGTCATCGTCGTCGTCTCCGTAGACGAACGCCTCTTCCTCACCATCGCCTGCGCCTGGCTTGACCGCACGGACACCCTGGCCCGCCGCGGCCGCCGGCTCAGCCGCCGCCGATCCAGGTCCCGCGCCGCCCGGCCCGGGGGCGCCCGCGTCGGCACCTCCGGCGCTAGCGGCTTCCGGCCCTGCGGTCCCGTCCTCCAGTTCGGCGTCGTCGGCCAGGTCGTCATCGGCGACAACGACGACATCCACCTCGACGTCATCTACCTCGACGTCCAGGTCCACGGCGACGATGTCCACAAAGTCTTCGATCTCGGTCGCATCCAGGCCCTCTTCGGCCAAATCGGCGTCGGCCGGGTCCACCTCGGCGTCGAGCCCGGTCTCAGCGTCCAGGCCAGCCTCGGCATCCAGGTCCGGCACCCCGACCAGGTCCACCGTTTCGCTAGCTACCACTGCCTCACCTATGTCCCCGGCGGACTGCGCACCCTGCTCCTTGGCTCCGCCAGAGCCCTTCTTCGGCCCGCCTGGGCCGCCTGGCTGGGCCGCCTGAGCGCCCTGACGGCCGCCCGACCTCCCACGCTTACGACGTCCTGGCGACGGTGGCGCCTCGCGCCCGTCGGCCGTGGCGTCACCATCCACGAGCGTCACCGCTCGATCCGGCCGGGAACCGGCCGCCTCCCCTGATCCGGCGCGCCCGGAGGCCTGATGCGCTGGCACCTGCCCGCCCTGACCTTCCGGCCTTGGCTGCCTCCGCGCTGCGGAGCCTGCAGCGCTTGCCACCGCAGTCACCCCTTCCTTCGCTGGACGGCGGCCTGCCGAGCCGCAAACAACCGATGACTAGCCGAACTGGCAGGCGACACAGACACCTCTCCCTGCGTACGTGAGCGGGAAATGGACCCTACTGCGCACACCCCGCTGCTGGGACCGCGTCGGAAGCAGTCCCCGCACCGCGGTACGCCACGGTCGCGAGCGGCCTTACTCCCGACCACCACCTTAGGCGGAGTCGACGGGTAGCTCGTACCGCCGACGGGGCCTGTGGTGCCATCGGCGGCCTCACCACCTGGCCCACCTTCGCATCATTGCTATCTCCCTCATGCCTTACCCCTCCGAGCCACGGGGATCACACTGTTCGCCGCACGGGGCGGCGGAGTACTGTCGCGGCGCGGTGCGTGCAGGACCAGCACGGTCACATCGTCGTCCTGCTCATGACCCGTGAGCATCCGGTCTACCAGGTACTCCAGCAGCCTGGCAGGATCTTCGACCACACCCGGCCGCGCCTGCGCCGCCACCGCGACCAGCTCGTCAAGGCCCGTGTCGAGGCCGCGCCTGCGGTTCTCGACCAGCCCATCCGAGTAGAGCACCGCCGTGTTTCCGGGCGGCAGCCGGAACACATACTGCTGACGCGGGCTCGGCCAGCCCAACGGCGTGCCGGCTTCCGTCTGGTCGAGCCGCGGCGGCGCGTCACTGGACAGCAGCAGGGGCGGCAGATGCCCGGCGTTACCGGCCAGGCCCTCGCCGGTGACCGGGTCAACGACCAGGTAGGCGACGGTCGTCACCTGCTCGTCCAGCTCGGTGGCGGTGAACAGCCGGTCGAGCCCGGCGAGCACCGCGGCCGGCCGCGGGTCGGTGAGCGCGAGAGCGCGCAGCGCGTTGCGCACCCGGCCCATGCCCGCCGCGGCGGTGAGCCCCTTTCCCATCACGTCGCCCGCCGCGACGGCCAGCCTGCCGTCCGGCAGCCGGAACGCGTCGTACCAGTCCCCGCCGATTTCCATGTTCCTGGTGACCGGCCGGTAGCACGCCTCCAGGATGATCCCGGGCACGCTGGGCAGCCGGTCAGGCAGCAGGCTGCGCTGCAAGGTCTCAGCCGTGGTGTGCTCACGCTCGAACAGCGACGCGCGCTCCAGCGCCAGGGCGCACTGGCCGGCGAGCGCCTCGAGGAAGACCCGCTCCTCCTCGGTGATCTGGCGGGGGCGGGTGAAGGAGAACCGCAGCGCGCCGAGCGGCGCACCTGCGGCCAGCAGCGGCAGACCCACCCAGGCCCGTTCGTCGCTATGGGTAAGGAACAGCTCGACGTCGGCGACACCATCGAACAGCCGGCGCAGCGCCTCAGGGTTCTCCACCAGAACCGGGCGCCGGGCGGTGATCGCGGCCGTCATCACGCTGGCCACGTCCAGCGGGATGTCCCCGCCGGGCGCCCCGGGGCTGTCCGGGAGCCCGCCCGGATTGACCGTGCGCAACCGGAGCCGGTCCGGGTCCAGCAGCGCCACCGCGGATCGTTCCGCGCCGATAGCAGAGCGCCCAACCTCGGTGATCACCTCGACCACCTGCAGCACGGTCAGCGCCTCGGCGAGCATCGAGGTCGCCTGCTGCAGCCTGGCCGTACGCAGCGCGGCCGCCGACAGCTGCTCGGTCAGCCTGCCGCGCATCTCCTCGGCCTCACGCTGGCCGGTGACGTCAGTGCTCGCCCCCACCCACTCGATGATCTTCCCGTCCCGCTCGATCGGGACAGCGCGGACGTCGTAATGCCGGTAGGACCCAGTCTTGGTGCGCACCCGGTAGCGGTTATCGAAAACCTTGCCGGCCTGAACGCAGTCGCGCCAGTCACGGTCCACACGCTCGCGGTCCTCCGGGTGGATCGCGTCCAGCCAGCCGTTGCCCAGGTACTCCTCCAGGGTCTGGCCGGTGATCCAGCGCCACTCCGGGGAGTCTTCCGCGATGGCACCGGTCGGCGTGGTCACCCAGACCACCTGGGCACCGGCCTGCACGAGCGACCGGTACCGTTCCTCGCTCCTGCGGACCGCCTCCGCCGAGTTCTGGCGGTCAGTGACATCCACCGCGATCAGGGCAACACCGGTGATGTTCCCCTCCGGATCATGCGAGGGGAACCAGGAGAAAGCCCAGTGCCTGAGTTGCGACGCGGCCGGGGCGGCCGTATCCGGGGCGGCCGGCGACCCGGCCGCCACATCTGTGCCGGCTGCGTCCTGACCATCTGCGCCTGGGCTGTCCGCCCGCGCCGCTGTGCCGTCCGCCTCCGGGGCGTCCGCGGCCGTGCCGTTAATACCCGTCCTGGCCAGAGCGCCGCTCACCACGCTGACCGGCTGGTCAGCCTCGAACAGCGGCTGATCTTCCTCGAGGACCCGGCGAACCGCCGACTCCACCCTGGCCGCCAGCGTCTTCGGCCAGACTTGCGAGGGCAGCCGGCCGAGGTGCTCGCCGAGGCCGCGCCCAGGCAGCCCAGCCAGGGCCCGGTTGATCCTCCGGAAGCGCAGATCGGTACCGAAGAACGCGAACCCAATCGGGGCCTCGCGCAGCAGGGTAGCGAGCAGCGCCGAGTCGGAAATGTCCAGCCCGGACATCTGGGGCTGGGGTGCAGAGGTGTCAGTGCTCATCGACAACACCGCTCATCGACGACACCGCTCATCGGCCGCACTCCGGTCCCGTGCGTGAGCCATGCATCGGCTCCTTCCTGCTCACCGCAGACTCAAGCAGGCTAGTGGCAACAACGCGGTCACGGGGAGCCACCGGTAAGGCACCGCACCGCCGCGCGTACCACGCACGGCAACCGCAGACTTCGCGGTGGCCACGCAGGCAAGCTTTCCCATATCCTAAGCGAAATCGCGCGGCCCCGGAGACAGCACGCTGACGTTGGGCCCGTGAGGGAAGCCTCGCCGGGGGCCGGCAAATCTAACAAACCCGGAAACGTGCCGGCATACCGCGTGGACGTGACACGGCGCGCCGTGAATCTGGGAAGCTGTTCAAGTGAGCCCGCAGAGCAGACGCCGAGGGCCCCCTGGCGGGGCGGGCCACTCAGGCCACGGCAAAGGAAGTGGGCCGGCGGCGGCCGGGGCCTCGCCCCCACCAAACGCGCTGTTCGCCGAGATGCTGCGAGCTGCGCGCGAATTGCTCGCGGTCCGCAGTCCGCTCGACGCCGAGCTCATGGTCAGCGAACTGCTCGGCACCTGGTGGGGGCAGGGCGACCCGCAGGCGGGGCGGCGCGGACGCGCGGACGTCGAGGAACTGGTGGGCGAGGGTCTGGTCGGTTACGCGGCGCAGCAGAAAAGTCCGGCCGCGCTGGCGCTCCTGTCCGGCATAGCCTGCCTGGGCACGCCGCGCCAGGCCGCCCGGGCCGAGGCGGCCGCCCTGGCCATGATGGAGCACGGGGTAGCCAGACCCGGCTGGTCGGAGCACGTCGGCGCCGTGGCCGCGGCCGAGTGCTACGTGAACTCCGATATCTTCGGCGACCGCGACGAGGTCGTGTGCGTGTTCAGTTACGCGGGGGAAGAGCCGCACGCCCTCGTCATGGTGGTGGATTACAACGCGGGCGGGATGCTGCGCGACGGATGGGTGACCTCGCAGGTGGACAAGCTTCTCGAACGCTGCCGCGATGCCGGTGCCGCGGCCGCAGGCGAGACGGCCCGCCCCGGATTCCGGGAGGTCGGGGCACCGCAGGCGCGGCGACTGCTGGAGACAGCGCTCGCCGTGACCGAAGCCGGTGCGGGTCCGGCGGTCAGCGACTCGTTCGCGTCCTATCACGCGTTTCTCAGGGCGAGGATCCGCACGCTCCCGCCCGCCGGGCTCTACCGGCCGGCCGGGGCCGCCGGGACCTCCGCGGCCGGCGAGCTGCCGGTGGCGGGCACCGGCTCCGGCTGGGCCGGTGCCACCGCCCGGCGGCATGCGTGGACCAAGGACCGCCGGGCCATGCTGGTGGCCGAGTTCCTCGCCTCCGATGAGGCGGAGGATCTCTCTGACACCAAGGCCGCCAGCCGCTGCGCGGACCACATCATCGATTACGGATGTGACCAGGACTTTGGCCGCCCGCTGCGGATGAGCCCGGCCAAGGTTGAAACCTTCCTGCTGGACTGGCTGCCGCGAAAGATCATGCTGTCCCCCGCCGAGCAGCACGCCATGCCGCACGTGCTCGCCTCCTGGGTGCGCTGGGCCGGCAGGCGGCACGCGGTCGCCGCCGAGGCGGTCGCCGAGACGCTGGATGCGGTGTTCGACTCGATGGGCACGTTTGCGCAGGTCTACCGCGATCCGACCGCGTTCGGCCTGGACCCGCAGCTGGTGGCCAGGCTGCTACCTGACGACGACCTGGAGGCACTGCCGCGGCGGGCGTTCGCCTTCCCGGTGCTCAGGGGGCGGTACGACGGCATCGACCTGACCACGCTGGACCCCGCTCAGCAGGGGGACCGGCGCGCGCTGCTGGCAGCGGATCACAAGGAGGCGAGCGGGCGGCACACGGGCGAGTTGCACATCGACCGTCACCTGGCGCTCGCCGACCGGCTCTGGCGGGGCGACCCGCCCGAGCTGTGGGAGGCGGCGCAGCGCCTGCTCGACCGGGGCGAGGACAGCCACGCGGTGCTGCACACGCTCATGTACGTGATCAGGGACGCGGGTTCAGACTCCGGCGCCCTGATCGCCGCGCTGCAGGACCTGCCTCCCGCGGAATTGCGCTGACCAGCTCCTGAGCGTGCCAGTTCGCGATCGGGCCCTCCCTGATCACGAAGGGTGCGATCAGGCTGAGCAAACTCAGGAGGACCCGGCGTCTGCCTCCCCGCCCAGTTCGATGAACGCTCCGCGCAGGTCGGCGGCCGACACGGTGGTGAGATCCGCCGCACTCGCGTCCTCGCCGAAAACCGCGACCCGCAGATCCCTGGCCGCGCAGGCGCGCTCGAACAGCGACCGTGCGAAGCGCCCGTTGCCCAGTTCGTCGATGCGCCCGGCCGCGACGGCACGGCCGAAGAGCTCCTCCAGCACAGGCAGTGCGCCCGGTTCGAAGGTGTCCCCAGCCTGCTCGGCGATGACCCCGGCAATTCTGGCCAGCTCACCGGCCGTATATGTGGGGAAACCGATCCGCACGCCGAACCGGGAGGCGAGCCCCGGGTTGCTGTGCACGAACCTGTCCATGTCCGCCGGGTATCCCGCGAGCACGATCACCAGCCGGTCGCGGTCGTCCTCCGCCCGTTTGAGCAGCGTCGCCACGGCTTCAGATCCGTACGCGTCGCCACCCGCGTAGCCCGCGTTGTAGAGCGAGTACGCCTCATCGATGAACAGCACCCCGCCCAGCGCCGAATCGATCAGCTTGCCCGTCTTGATCGCGGTCGAGCCGAGATGCTCACCGACCAGGTCAGCCCGGTGCGCTTCCACTACCTCGGGGCGGACCAGCAGCCCGAGCGCCGCGAAGATCCGGCCGAGAATCCGGGCGACGGTCGTCTTGCCGGTGCCTGGAGGGCCGGTGAACACGAAGTGCCGGGCCGGCGGCTGGCTGGCCAGCCCCTGCCGGTCCCGCAGCCGGGCCACCCGCAGTTGCGCGGTGATCTCGTGCACCTGCCGCTTGACCGGCTCCAGGCCGATCAGCTCATCGAGCTCGGCGAGCGCGCTTTCCAGGGTGGGCGCCTCGGTATAGCCACGGAACCTGGCGGTGAGCTCGCCGCCGGCCCGCACCAGATCCGCCGCCTCCAGCGTCACCAGGTCCGTGGAAGTCGGCTCGGTCCCGGCCGCCATCACCCGGACGTCCCGGGCCTGGCCGGCCTTTTCCAGCAGGCTGCGGACGAACCGGCCGTTGCCGAGCTCGTCGGCGAGCCTGCGGCGGCCGACGTCCTCCATCATCCGCCAGAGCGCCGGCCGGGCGTCGGGGTCGAGAACCTCGCCACGCTGTTCCGCCGACAGCTCGGCCAGCGCCATCAGCTCAGTGGGCGAGTAGCCCGGGAACTTCACCCTGAGCCCGAACCTGGAGTTCAGTCCCGGGTTACTGGCCAGGAAGGTTTCCATCTGCCGCTCGTACCCGGCGAGAATGATGACGAGTTCCTGGCGGTTGTCCTCGGCCCGTTTCAGCAGCGCCTGGACGGCCTCATGGCCGAACCGGTCGCCCTGCCCCTCACCCTCGTTCACCAGGCTGTACGCCTCGTCGATGAACAGGACCCCACCCAGCGCCGAGTTGACGAGCTCATTGGTCTTGATCGCCGTCGCGCCAAGGTACTCACCGACCAGGTCGGCGCGCTGCGCCTCCACCACGGCCGGCGTGTCGAGCAGGCCGAACGCGTAGAAGATCTTGGCCACGATCCGGGCCACCGAGGTCTTCCCAGTACCCGGCGGCCCCAGGAACACGAAGTGCTGCATGGGCTTTTCGGTGCCGTATCCGGCGAGCGCTCGCCGCCGGGCCGCTTCGACAGACGCGGTGATCTGCCGGATCTGTTCCTTGACCGCATCCAGGCCGATCATGGCATCCAGTTCGGCCATGGCCTGCTCGACCGTGATCTCCGGCAATTGCCGGGCGGCGGCGGAGCGGTCCGCGGAGGTCTCCGGCGGGGACTGGCTGAGCGTGCCATCGGCCGTCTGGTGCACCCTGGTCGCTTCGGCGCCGTGCCCACCGCGGCCGGCCGCCCCGCCCGGCCGCCGGCGGACGGTGCCCGGCCCCGTCCGTCCCGACCACTCGTGCGGCGCCGCGAGCGCGCCACCCCGCGCCTGCTGGCGACCGTAACCACGGGCCGCCTGCGACGCCTTGGCCCACCGCCAGGCCAGCACCAGGCCGCCGAGCACCCAGGCGACGACGATGCTGACCAGCGGCTGTTTGGGCAAAAGGTGCCAGGCCACCAAGGCCGGCGGCAGCGCCCACAGGAGCGCGAGGACCACCGTGCGGCAGGGCACGAACTGGCGGGACAGGGGACGGGCGTGCGCGCCCGCCACCATCGCGAACGGGAGCAGCAGCAGCGGCGCGACGGCGGTGCGGTAGCTGCCGGAAAATCCGGAGACTACCGCCAGGCCCCAGACCGCGACCGCCAACGAGGCCACCAGCGAGCGGTGCCCGGCGAAGACCGCGATCGGCGCGTAGATGAACGCCGCCACGATGAGCGGCAGAGCCGCGATGACTGCGAGCAGCAGCAGGGCCGCGACCAGCACGATCTTCAACGGCAGCGGGGCCTCGGACAGCGCGCGGCGGACGGCGTCAAGCCGTTCCTGCGCCATTCGCCTGCCTGGCAGGGACCCGTCGTTTGGCCGCATCTCGCTCCCTCGTGCCTTCTCTGTATAGCGCACTACCACGCGCGTACGGAGACACACAACCAGATACCGGCCAGGAATGGCCAGCAGCGGCCCCGCGGCGCGGTCCCATCGGCGAGCCGGCCCGCGATCACATACGCCCCTCCCGGACCCGCCCAGATCAGGACAAATGGCGACCCGGGCGAGCGGGCGAACCGCACCCCGGAATTCGGGCTGACCTGCTCGCTCCGGGGCGAGCAGGCGCTCCGGACGATGGCGGCCACGTGGGCCGGGAGTGCTCCTTCAGTCCATCGACGGTGGCATTATGCCTACAGCCAGGCGTTGTCCCGCGTTCGTCAACTCGGGCACGGAACCCGGCGGGGTTCCGCCGGGACCTGGTCACCGGCTGCCGGAAGGTGATCTGGATGGGCTCCCGCTGGCAGAAGAACGAACGGGCCGGGTTCCTCCGGAGCTTCTCGTTCGCTGGGCAGGGCGTGTGGCACGTCGTGCGCACCGAACGGAACATGCGGGTCCACCTCATGGCCGCGGCCGGCGCGGTCGCGGCCGGCCTGGTCCTGCGGATCAGCGCCGTGGACTGGGCCTGCGTGCTGATGGCCATCGGGCTGGTACTTACGGCCGAGGTGCTGAACACCGTCATTGAGGCGCTCACCGACCTGTGCACCACCGAGTACCACCCGCTGGCAAAAATCGCGAAGGACGCGGCGGCCGGAGCGGTGCTGATCTCCTCCACGGCCGCCCTGGGCGTGGGCATCGCCGTGTTCCTTCCCCGGCTGTCCCGGGCCTGGTGGTGAGCGAGGATGGCGGGCATGACGGGCATGCCGGGCGAGTACCGCCTGTACCGGGATCTCGCCGGGTGGTGGCCGCTGATCTCGCCTCCGGGGGAGTATGCGGAGGAGGCCGCGTATCTGGCCGCGGTGTTCAGCTCGGCGTCGGTTCCCGCGCGCGAGGTGCTGGATCTGGGCAGCGGTGGCGGGCACATCGCCGCCCACCTGAAGGGGCGGCTGGCCCTGACGCTTGTCGACATCTCCGAGGAGATGCTGGCGGTGTCGCGCGAGCTCAATCCCGAGTGCGAGCACCTTCAGGGAGACATGCTGACGATCCGGCTGGGCCGCGTGTTCGACGCGGTACTGGTCCACGACGCCGTGGACTACGTGACCCGCCAAGCTGACCTGCGGCAGGTGATCGGGACCGCGTTCGCGCACTGCCGTCCGGGCGGCATCGCGGTGTTCGTCCCCGATCACACCGCCGAGACGTTCCACGCCGTCAGTGGCGGTGGCGGCAGCAGCGACGCGGCCGGCCGCCATGGGAGTTTCCGCGAATGGGCGTGGGATCCCGAGCCGGCCGATGACTGGATCCAGGCCGAATACGAATTCACGCTGCGCGCCGCCGACGGCACCGTCCAGGTCGTGCGCGAGGCGCACCGCCTGGGGGCATTTCGCCGCGATACGTGGCTCCGCCTGCTGGCGGACGCGGGCTTCGACCCGCAGGCAGGCGCCGGCCCGGAGTCTCTCGCCGCAGAGTACCCCGGCCGGAGGCCGGGCAACCTGCTCATCGGCCGCCGCCCCCGCTGACCGCGTCGGCCGGTCCCGCGCCCGGCTGAGGGGCTGGGCCAGGGGGGTCAGGACGCGGTGAGTGGAGTATGCGCAGCCGGGCCAGCGCAGGAGACCGGGACACCATGATCACGCCGACGAGGAGCGCGACCAGGCCGCCGGCCTCGAGCGCGATCGCCCCGGCGGAAACGTCGATGCTGTCGCGGAAAACCACGACACCGAGCACGATCCCGGAAATCGGCTCGGCCGCGGTGATGCCCGGCAGGGAGATGTGCAGCGGGGCTGCGTTGAACGCGCTCTCCATGAGCCACAGCGCGACCAGGCTGACGGCTATCAGCGAATAGCCAGGCCAGCTCGTCAGGAGGACCGCGAAGTGACCGGTGTCAAGGATCTGGACCGTGCGGCGGGTGAGCGCATCCGCAATCCCGAACACGAGGCCAGCACTCGTCCCGGTCAGGAGGGCCCGCTGACCAGCCGAGCGCCTGCGTCCGAGTTCGGCCAGGACGAACGCGAGGAAGAGCACCGCCGCTCCCGCGAACGGCCAGTAGGCGTACGACCCCACGTATACCTGGGGGGAACGGACATTACGGGCCAGCGACAGCGCCGTTACTCCTCCCATCAGGATCAGCGCTCCGGCCACTTCGGTTTTATGCACCGACTGCCCGGACAGGGGTCCAGCGAGAAGGAGCGCGAAAAGCAGGCTCGTGGCCAGCAACGGCTCGGCGAGCGACAGCACCATGTGACCGACGACCCAGGCCGACAGCAGTTCCCCCGCCACCATGATGATCAGGCCGGCCAGCCACCGCGGGCGGCGGAGGAGATCGGCCAGCAGTTGAATGCGCAGGAAATGAGCCTTGGGCGCCTGCTGCGCCGCGTCCTGCTGGAGGACAAAGCCGACCCCCAGCAGAGCCGCGGCTACCACGCTGATCACGTACTCCACGTGTGCTGATTACCCGCACCGGGGCCGGATCACCCCGGCTGAGAGCAGACCCGGGCCCCACCGCCCTCATCGGCCACCGACGACCAGGCAATCAGGGTCATCAACGGAACCGGCGGGGCTGTCGTCTATGGGGTGAGACCGATGACCGGGAGGTCAGATGGACAAACGGCAGGTGCGGGCGTTCGAAGCGTTCGCCGCCGAGTCAGGCCCTGAACTGCTGCGCATCGCGGGTGCCCGGCCCCACTGAGGGCCGGGCACCCGCCGTCCCGGATGCTCGACGAGGCTGCGGTGGTCAGACCCGGCGCAGCACGGCGACCACCTTGCCGACGATGGCCGCGTTGTCGCCCAGGATGGGCGCGTAGACGGGGTTGTGCGGCATCAGCCAGACGTGACCGTCAGATCGCTTGAGGGTTTTGACCGTGCCTTCGACCTCCACCCCGTCGATCGTCGCGGCCACGATGTCGCCATTCTCGACGTCCGATTCCCGGCGGACGACGACCCAGTCGCCGTCGGCGATCGCGGCGTTGATCATCGAGTCGCCGACGACCTTGAGCATGATGAGCTTCCCATCACCGACCAGTTGCCTGGGCAGAGGGAAGATGTCCTCGATCGACTGCTCGGCGAGAATCGGGCCGCCCGCCGCGATACGCCCGACCAGCGGGACCTCGGCGACTCGTTGCATATCAATGTCAGCCTGCGGCTGGATGGCCGGATCAGCTCGCGGCCGCACCACGGCCGTGCGCGGGCGCCCCGCACCGCGGCTCAGGTATCCCTTCTTCGCTAGCGTCGCCAGCTGGTAAGAGACACTCGACGTGCTCGCCAGCCCGGCCGCCTCGCCAATCTCCCGCATGGTGGGCGCGTAGCCGTAGCGCTGCATGGAGTCCTCGATGGCCTCGATGATCTTGCGCTGCCGCGGGGTAAGATCCGGGCCGGTCATGTCAGGCGGCTCCGCACGTCTCATCGTCAGGCCTCCGGCTCCGGGTCGCTGTCGTTACACCATATTAGCAGTCTGACCTTATTTATCAAATACACGTTCGAAGGCCATGGCGTCGGCGCTACCCGGCCTCCTCCCCCCAGGCCCGCAGGTCAGAGCACATTTGGCTGGGCCTCCACCAGAACTTTGCCTGCTGCCGTCCGGTAATAGAGCACGGACCGCCCGGCACGTCGCCGCCGCACCAGGCCAGCGTCGAGCAGCACCTTGAGATGGCGGCCCACCGACCCCAGCCCCTGGCCGGTCAGCGCCACAAGCTGCGTGGTGCTCTTCGGGGTGTCGAGACGGACGAGGACGCCCGCCCGCGCGGGCCCAAGCAACGCCGCCAGCGTCTCGGGCACCGCCGCCCGGTCCGACTCGGCGAGCACGCCCGAGCAGGGATACGTCACGGCGTACCGGTGCGGCGCGTCCCACGAAACCCAGCCCTGGCGCGGGGTGACGGGAACGAACAGCAACTGCGCGCCGGAGATCTCCCGCGGCGGGTAGTCATGCGCGTTGATCTGCAGACGGCTCTGCCCCAGCCAGCGCATCCCTGGGCGCATGTCGTCCAGGGCCGCGACCCAGCCGCCTTGGCTCAACTGCGCCGTGCGCGCGATAACGTCGGCCTCGATGATCCGCCGGCGCCGGGGCCAATAGGGCAAGACCGATTCCGTCCACACCCATTCCAGGAGATCAGCGGTGCGTTCCGCCAGATCGGCGCGGCGCAGCCGGGCAGGAAGCGGGCCACCAAGTGACACGGTCAGGTCGGCGTGAACGGCCTCAGCGGGCGTCTCGCGTATCCGCGCCAACTCATTCCCGAACGCCTGCCCGCCCTGGCCCGTCGGCGTGGGGGTGAGAAAGTCCGCGATCCAGCGGCGCCCCAGAGCGGCCCGAATGAGCAGTGCCGTGATCTGGTCACCAGCTAGCCGCTCCTGATACCCGGGCTGGTGGGCGTCGAGCCATGCACGCTCGCCCGGGTGTGCGGCCGTTCCTCTTTCCAGGGCAATCAGGCTCGCGGTGGTCTCGGCCAGGGCAGAGAATACGAACCGGCTCCCCGCGAGGGTGTCGGCGTTGACCCGCCACCAGCCCATGGTTTCGCCTCCCCGCGAAACAGTAACGTCTTCGGGTCAGGCGGTTGAGACTCCGGCCATGCGCACCTATCGCGAACTCTTCCGAGCACCGGAGTTCACGCCGCTCTTCCTGACCTCCGCCGTGCAGGTGGGAGCCCAGACGGTGAGCGGGCTGGCGCTGGGCACGCTGATCTACGTAGCGACCGGCTCACCCCTGCTCTCCGCGCTCGCCATGTTCGGCCCCTCGCTCGCCCAGGTGATCGGCGCGACAACGCTGCTGTCGGCCGCTGACCGGCTGCCGCCGCGGGCCACCATGACCGGCACCTGCCTGGCCTTCGGCCTCGGCACCGCCACCCTGGCCATCCCCGGCCTACCGCTGTGGGCCATCTACGCCATCATTTTCACCCTCGGCCTGATCGCCTCACTGGCTGGCGGTGTTCGCTACGGGCTGCTCAACGAGATCCTCCCGAGAGAGAGTTACCTGCTCGGCCGCTCCGTGCTGAACATGTCCGTAGGCGCCATGCAGATCTGCGGGTTCGCGCTCGGTGGCGTGCTCGTGACCACCCTGTCACCGCGTGGCACGCTGCTGGCCGGCGCCTGCTTGTACCTCGGCGCGGCGGCCGCCGGCTGGTTCGGCCTCAGCCCTCGGCCGCCGCGGGCCGGCGGTCGGCCGTCGATCAGCGACACCTGGCGGAACAATGCGTGGCTGTGGTCGTCGCCCCCGCGCCGCTACGTCTATCTCGCCCTGTGGGTGCCCAACGGGCTGATCGTTGGCTGTGAATCCCTCTTCGTGGCCTATGCGCCCCGGCACGCGGGGCTCCTCTTCGCCTCCGCCGCACTCGGGATGCTGGCCGGAGACACCCTGGCCGGGCGGTTCGTGCCGCATCGGTGGCGGGAACGGCTCGGCGCCCCGCTGCGCCTGCTTCTCGCCGCTCCGTACCTGATCTTCATCATGCACCCGGCGCTGCCCCTCGCCGTGGCCGCCGTCGCGCTCGCCTCGGTCGGCTACTCAGCCACTCTCCTGCTCCAGCAGCGCCTGACGGCGCTGACACCGGACGAACTGAGCGGACATGCCCTTGGGCTGCATTCTTCCGGAATGCTCGCCATGCAGGGAGTCGGTGCTGCCCTTGCGGGTGCTGTCGCCCAGCAAACCTCACCAGCGACGGCGATGGCCGTGATGGCAGCGGCCTCCGTCACGGTCACCCTGATCCTGGCGCCCGGGCTGCGGCCGATCAAGCGCGCGACCAGCATGCCACGCCTACAGGCGATAGAGGGCGACACCTGTTAGCCATCTCTTCGACCTACGCCGGGTAGCACGACTTTGCCCGGGCTGGCCCGATCTGTATGCCCGGGCCAGCCCGTACCATCCGCGCACAGAGCCAAGCCGACTGCTGTTGCTTCAGGTGCAATACCGCTCAGTTCTAGCTGCAGCCGCTCGTCGAACCGCAGCCTTCGCAGACGTAGCAGCTGCCCGCCGGGCGCATCTTCGTGCCACAGGTGAGGCAGAGCGGCGCATCGGCCGTCCGGCCCTGCTGCGACTCGATGAGCTCGGTGGAGCTGTGCGGCTGCAGCGCTGACTCAGTGCGAGAACTCCGCTCCGGCGCTGCTAGC
>JAWWPY010000162.1:0-4525 GCA_033854735.1 Streptosporangiaceae bacterium
GCAGTACCTCGAGCCGGGCGAACTCGTCCATCCGGCCGGACAGCTGCTCGAGGAAGGCGACGACCAGCGCGCTCACCGAGGTGTCACGCTGCGCGGCGGCGACCCGGGCATTGCGGTACACGTCATCGGGGACAGACACCGTAATGTTCTTCACATTTCCACAGTAACACAGTTTCTGTGAAGCGTGCGGACCGCGCCGGGACGGGTACAGACTTGGCCCATGACCGATCTCATTGACCTGGCCGGCAAGTCGGTGATCGTGACCGGCGCGTCCTCCGGTATCGGCGCGTCCACCGCCCGCCTGCTGCACGCCGCCGGAGCCCACCCGGTGCTGGCCGCGCGCCGGGCCGGCCGGCTGGCCACCCTGAGCAAAGAACTCGACGGGGCGCTGGCCGTGCCCACCGACGTGACCGACCCGGCGCAGGTGCGCGACCTGGTGGCCGCCGCCCTCGGCCGGCACCACCGGATCGACGGCCTGGTGAACAACGCCGGCGTCAGCATGCACGGGCCGCTGGACCAGGTGGACCTGGCCGAGTTCGGCCGGACCCTCCAGCTCAACGTGGTCGGCCTGCTGGCGGTGACCCAGGCCGTGCTGCCGGCCATGCGGGCGCAGGGCTTCGGGCGGATCGTGAACATCAGTTCCGGCACCACCCGGCGGGTCGCGACCGGCGTCGGCGCCTATGCCTCGACCAAGGCCGCGGTCAACATGCTCAGCGCGGTCCTGCGCTCCGAACTAGCCGGTGACGGCATCGCGGTCTCGCTGCTGCTGCCCTCGGTCACCGCGACCGAGTTCGGCAACGGCATATTCACCCTCGGCGCCTCGCCCCGGCCGGGCATGGTGGTGCAGAGCCCGGACTACACCGCCAGCATCGTGCTCCGGCTGCTGCGCACCGGCGAGGAGTCATTCGACATCCCGCACGGCCCCGAGCAACCCGGCCTCGCCCGGGTGCCCGACTCCGGCTTCCCCGAGCCGATCCCGATGCCACCCGGGAGGGGCTAAACAGTTCTGCGAATCCCGCTCCAGCCCCGCTGCTGTGCGAGCATGGAAACGTGGCCGGGTTCGACGGTGAGAGGTACCTGCGGCTGATCGGGGAGCGGTGGGTCAAGGGCGACGCCGCCCGCAGGCCGCCGCGCAGCCCGGTACTCGCCGCGGCCGCCGCTGCCCTGGTCGCGGTGGACGCCATCACGATCGCGGCCGCTCAGGCGGTCGTCAATGATTACGACCTGTCCCGAGGTCAGGGCTACCGCGATCCGGTCAGCAGGATCACGGGCCGGTCCCCGGCACCGCCGGGTATCGGCGAGTTCCGGGTCGTGCCCTGCGAGCGGGTCATCGACCAGCCGGGGGGCCAGCTCACCATCCATTACGTCGCGTTGACCAGCCACGCGACGACCATCCGGACCGATCTTCGTTTTGATGAGCCGCCGCGCCTGCCGCCCCCTGACCCGCTCCCGGCGTGGGCGCGGCAGCTGAGCGTCACCGACTCCCGGGGAACGACCGCGGCCGCCGCGTTCTCCGGCAGCGGCCGGATCGGCGACCCGGTCTGGCAGGGCGAGTACGAGACCCACCCGCGGCTGGCCGCGGACGCGGCCTGGATCGAGCTGCTGGGAGAACGGCTGGAGCTGACCGCCCCGCCTGCCGTCATCCGGACGTGGGCCGAGCCGCTGCCCGAGCAGGACCCGGCCATCCGGCACGTCTGGGAGCGGGTGGCCACGATCAACGACTTCCACGACCCGCACCTGGCGTTCGAGGCTACGACCGCGGCCCTGGTCGCCGCCGGGGCGCTGCCCGCGGGCGCCGCGGTTATCGGCGACGCCCGGGCCGCGCTGGCTGTGCTGCGCCCCCGCAGCGCCGGCCCGGCCACGCCGCCCCGCGACCAGGCCGCGCCTCCCCGGGACCTGCCCGGGCCGTGGCCGTCGCTGCTGACCCGCTGGGGGCAGGCCGGCGGGCCGGTCCGCACGATCCCCGTCGGTGCGGTCACCCCGCCCTTCGACGGGATCACCGCGGCCGTCATCGACCTCGAATCCCGCGATGAGCACTTCGGCATCACGGTCGAACTGGTACCCGGCGCGCGCACCGGGCTGCCGTGGGCCGATCTGCCCGATCAGCCGCACCTGACCTGGTGGGCGGCTGACGACCTGGGCAACCACTACCTCGGCGAGCAGGGCAGCTGGAATCCCGGCGCTTACCGGTCCCGGGGCACGATCGGGTTCTGGCCCGCCCTCGACCCGCGGGCCACCCACGTCGACCTCATGCCGACCGCCGCCACCGCCCGTGCCGTCATCCGCGTGCCGCTGACGGCGGCCGGTCAGCCCCGGGGGGAGGGGGCTGGGTAGTGCAGGTGAGCCGGGCGCCGGCGGGCACCAGGCGTTCGACGGATCCGGGCCGCCCGTGGGTGACGGCTAGCTGGGACGGGGACAGGTAGCCGATGAACAGCTCCTCCCCGGCCGGCATCGCCGAGGGCGTGAAAACGAAGGTAACAGCGCCGCCAGCGCGCGGCTCGGCGGTCATGACCCGCCCGACCCCGGGTCCGACCCCGCTGGGGTCAAGCGATCCGCTGTCGCCAGGTCCCCGGCAGAAGACGCCTTCCCTGATCAGCACCGGGAATCCGGCCGCGCGCAGGGCTTGCTGAAGGCCCGCACGGTCTTGGAAGTACCTGCTCTTGTCCCAGGTCACGTGAATCGTGCCGTCGCTGTGACTGTCCACGGTGAACGCCGCCGTGCGGATATGTACTGGTCCAGGCCGCGTGCTGGGCGCCGACGCCGGATCGCTGAGAGCGACTACGCCGAGCGTGGTCGCGGTGACCGCTGCGACGCCGGCCGCGGCCAGGCCAGCCCGCCAGGCTGGCCGCCGCAGGACGGACCGCCGCCGCGGTACCGCGGCCCGCTGGGCGACCAGCGTGACCAGTTCCGCTTCCAGCCGGTCTTCGAAACCGCCGCGTGGCCACCGCACCTTGCTGTCGTTCATGACATGACCTCTTCTTCTTCTAGTGACGGAGCTGCGGTAACGCCGAGGGCCTGGCGGGCCCGGTGCAGGCGCACCCGGGCGGTCACCTGGCGGATGTTCAGCGCCGCGGCTGCCTCGGCGACCGTCAGGCCATCCACCGAGACCAGCTCCAGCACGGCTCGTTCGCCGTCCGGGAGAGCGTGCAGGGCGCCATGCAGTTCCCGTACCTGCCGGGCCGCGTCGATCTTCTCCACCAGGCGATCGACGTCGTCGGCGTCGAGCCGCCGGTGCCCCGCGACCAGGGTCTGCGCGCGGCGTTCCCGCATCGACCGGCGAAGCTCGGCCGCGATGACGTTGCGCGCGATCCCGTACAGCCACGTCCGCGGTCCGCCGAAGGATCCCCGGTACCGTGCCGATGCGTCGATCACGGCGAGGAACACCTCGGCGGTCAGGTCGGCGGCCAGGTGCGGATCCGCCACCCGGCGGGCCACGAACCTGGTCACCTCGTCCGCATGCGCCCGGTAGAACTGGCTGAACGCGGCGGGGTCGGTCCCGATCGACCGTATCCGCGGCTCGTCCGGTGAATTCATCAGCGCCCCTTCGATGACGTAACACCGGTGAGTGTCCCGTCCCCGCGAGAGCGTTACCCGCCCAGGTCAGCGAACCGCGAGCGCGACGGGCTAACGGCCGGGGATGTCGATCAGCGCCCAGGCGGCTTCCCACAGGGTGCTGACGGTCACCCGCAGCTGCTTAGCCCGCGGCCCCACCGGCGGCCAGAACCAGAAGGTGCCGCTGCCCTCGTGCGCGAATGACCCGGTCCAGTTACCGCGCCCGCCTTCGTGCTCCCCGCCGGTGTCGTCCATCGCGGTGACCCGGAAGCTCGGCACGATCAGCGGCCAGTGATCATCGAGGACCCACGGGTACCCGTACAGCTGCACGGACACCATGTCCTCGCGGACCGTCATCCTCTCCAGCACGGCGGTGGCCGACCCGAGCGGGAGCCGGACCGCCAGGTCCGCGTCCTGCCCGGGGCTGGCCCACGGCTGCGTCAGGGCCAGTTGCTGGTCGCTCGGGGCGAGCCGCCAGTCAGGCTGCACCCGGTCCGTGATCCCCGTGAGCACCGCGCTGTCCGCCGGCACCTCGCCCACCGCAACCAGCGCATCAGCGACAGCCGCCACGATGGCCGCGGTGTCGAGTTCCACGGTGCCGGTCTCGGAGGAGCCGATCGACCATACGCGCTCCGGCGGCGCGAGCTGGTCCAGGTAGCATTCCGCCGGCGTCGGCCAGGGCGGCCGCGCGATCCCCGCCGGCACCGCGCCCGGCGGCGAAATCTCGAACCGAACGGGTGGCGTCCCCGCCCCCGCCGAAAGCTCGAGCCATCGCACCGCCGAACCCCCGCCGCGGACCGCCTCGGCCAGGAACTCCCCTTCGGGAACCCATCGGGTCTGACCCGGCGCGATGCAGTACCCGGAAATCCCGCCCGGCACGTTGGCCGCGGGCACCCGGTACCTTCCGCCGGCGTCGTCGGTAATCGACAGCTCGGCGATGTCCTCCGCGACCTCCCGGGCGAGCACACCAGCC
>JAWWPY010000163.1:0-7964 GCA_033854735.1 Streptosporangiaceae bacterium
TGGGCGGAATTCCAGCGGATGCTGGACAGGGTCCCGGTCGTCCGGCGGATCGAGGACGGCACCGCGACGCACGACGACTATCGCCGGTTGCTCCTCAACTTGCGCCAGCAGGTGGTCGACGGCGGCAGGTGGATCTCACTCGCCGCGGCGAACTTCTCGGCCGAGCTGTTCTGGCTGCGCAGCGCGGCTATCCAGCACGCCGCGGCCGAACATCGCGACTTTTCGCTGCTGGAACGCGACTTCGCGGCCATCGGCGGCGACCCGGCGGCGATGGCGGTGACCCCCGCCAACATCGGCTCCGCCGCGCTGTCCGCCTTTGTCTTCTACCGGGCCGGCTGGCCGGATCCCGTCGACCTGCTCGGCGCGATGTTCGTGATCGAAGGCCTCGGCAAGCTGAAGGCGGCCGGCTGGGCGGAGCGGCTGCAGCAGAGCCTGGGCCTGCGTGACGACCAGCTCAGCTTCCTCCGCTACCACGCGGAAGGCGACGACGAGCACTTCCAGCTACTGAGCGCCGCGCTGCGCTCCGGGCCGTTCGACGACTCCGCGGTCACCAGGATCGTCAAAACAGCCCGCGTCGTCGCGCGGCTCTACGCCCTGCAACTGGAGGAACTCGGCCATGTCTAACCCATCAGGCCCGTCGCTGTGGGAGGTCATGGCCGTCGATCCCTCAATCCCGGTCGACCAGGCCACCATGCGCCTGGTGATCCGCGATCAGCGCAGCCGCAGCCGCACCCTTCTCTACCCGTGGGTGCGGATTCTGTCGCGGGTCGCGGTCACGCTGATCGCCGGTGGGAAGCGGCTCTGCCCGGTCCGGTTCTCCGCCCACGCCACGATGGACAAGCTGTGCCTGTGGTTCCTGCGCCGGTTCGTCTCACCGGACGCAGTCACCATGCTGATCAGGCACTTCATCGTGGAAACGGACCTGCTGAACTTCTGCGTGCGCAACGTCGGCGCACCCGGCGTATCAGAGGTCACCCTGCGCCCCGCCGCGCTGGGCGAACTCGGTGACCGCGCCGTCATCGAGCACGACCTGAACGTCTACCGCGTGTTGCGCCTGCTTGGCTGTGCGGGCCGTCTCGGCCCCCCGGACCGTCTCGACTTCGGCACGCTCGACATCCCCCGGATCGACCCGGAACCGCGCACCCGCCGGCTGCTCAGCCTCGACATACAGACCGCGCTCTGCCTGATGAATATCCCGTTTGCGCTCTGCCTGACCCCTGGCGAGTACCGGCGGGCCGTGCACTCCATGCGGCTGGATACCTCGCTGCTCACCGTGCTGGCCGCGCTCACCGGCGACAGCACATTCCTCAGCTGGCGGCCACGCTGCCTGCCGGTACGCGTCGACAGCAACGTTGATGTTCCCCAGATGGTGTACGAACACGCGGTGATCTGCGAGTACGCGCACGCGCGCCTTCGCTGGCTCCGGGACCGCACCACGGGAACTGACCGCCCACAGCGGCAGGGCAACGTTCTACCGGGCGCCTGGCCGGCCCGGAATCCAGCGGCGTCGCTCGCATCGTCGGATGGCGGCACAGTGCGGCGCATCCCGGGACGTGGGACGATGTAGCCATGTTCTGCTGGCTGGTAAGGACGACCTTCGGGACGGCGCTGAAATCGTGTTCCGGGCATGGTCGCAGGGCGTCCGGCCTGGAGTAACAGTGACCGCCGAGCCCCGGAGTGCCCAGCCTCAAAGTGCCGGGCGCCGAAGATCCGAGCCGCTGTGGCGGGCGATCGCGGTCTTCCGGTTCGCCAGCCTCGGCTACGCCGTGCTGTTGCTCGCCGTCATCGACCGCGCCGAATACTCGCGGCCGGACTGGGCGTGGGCGGTAATCGCGGTGATGACGGCATGGACGGTCGCCACCACCATTGCCTACGCCCGTCCGGACCTTCGCACCCCGCTCCTGCTGAGCGCCGACCTCGCGGTCACCGCCGGCCTGCTGCTTAGCACGGGGGTGCTGGAGTACCCGCAGGCCATGCGGAGCGGGGTGATGCCGGTGACCGCGACCTGGGTGGCGGGACCCGTCCTGGCCTGGGCTGTCCAGCATGGCAGGCGAGCGGGCGCGGCCGCCGCCCTGATCATGTCCGGCTGCGACTTCGTGCTGCGCCACGAGTCGATCACCGTGGTACTCAACGGCGTGGTGCTCCTGCTGCTGGCCGGCGTGATCGTCGGCCACCTGGCCAGGCTCGCCGCCGAGGTGGAGGCGGAACGCCAGCACATCGGCCAGGTCGAAGCGGCCAGCCGCGAACGGGAACGCCTGGCCCGCGACATCCACGACTCGGTGCTGCAGGTGCTGGCGCTGGTGCAGCGGCGGGGCGCCGAAGCGGGCGGTGCGGCGGCCGAACTCGGCCGGCTGGCGGGCCAGCAGGAAGCCGCGCTCCGTGCCCTAGTGGGAAGTGGCCCCACGGTGAGCGCGTCGGGGGACGTGGATCTCCGCGCGCTGGTCCTGCCCGCCCAGTCGGAGCAGGTGACCGTGTCGGCGCCAGCACAGGCCGTCCTGCTGGAAAGGGCATCGGCAGACGAGCTGACCTCAGCGATCCGTGCGGCGCTGGACAACGTACGGCGGCATTGCGGCGAACGGGCCCGCGCGTGGGTGCTGGTCGAGGACGAACCGGGCATGGTCACGGTGACGATCAGGGACGACGGCCCCGGCATCCCGGACGGCCGGCTGGCTGAGGCGGCGGGCGCCGGACGGCTCGGGGTCAGCCATTCCATCCGCGGCCGACTGCGCGACCTGGGCGGCTCCGCCACCATCAGTTCCGTATCCGGAGAGGGCACCGAGGTGGAGCTCCGCCTGCCGCGCGGGGCCGGCGTACCAGTGGCGCAGTCACCAGGGGCGGGCTAGGGTGCGGGCGTGGGGCAGAACGCGCCGATACGGGTCATGGTGGTGGATGACCATCCGATGTGGCGCGACGCGGTGGCCCGAGACCTGATCGAAGCCGGATACGACGTCGTCGCGTCGGCCGCTGACGGCGCACAGGCGCTGCGCATCACCGGCGCGGCCCGGCCCGACGTCGTCGTGCTCGACCTGCATCTGCCAGACATGTCCGGCGTCGAGGTGACTCGCGGACTGCGCGCGGCCCATCCTGCGGTGCGAGTGCTGGTCTTGTCCGCGAGCGGCGAGCAGCAGGACGTGCTGGACGCGGTGAAGGCGGGCGCGGTCGGCTACCTGCTGAAGTCTGCGGCACGCCCGGAATTCCTCGATGCGGTGCGGCGCACGGCCGACGGCGACGCGGTGTTCACCCCCGGCCTCGCCGCGCTCGTACTCGGCGAGTTCCGGCGGATGGCCGCTGCGCCCGCCGGAGACAGCGGGGACGCGCTGCAACTGACCGAACGCGAGACCGAGATCCTCCGCATGGTCGCCACCGGCATGTCCTACAAGCAGATCGCCGCCCGGCTCGTGCTGTCCCACCGCACCGTGCAGAACCACGTGCAGAACACGCTGGGCAAGCTCCACCTGCACAACCGGGTCGAACTGGTCCGGTACGCCATCGAGCACGGCCTGGCGGATGAGTCCGGGTAAGGCTGGGCTGGCTCCTGGCCCGGCGGCTAATCCCGCTTAAGCGCATACACCTCGCCGTCGTTGCTTCCGACGTAGGCGATCCCGCCGGCCACCGCGATCTGCGACTCCACTTATCGCCCGGAAGTGGTGACCATGAACGCCGCCCGTGTCCCGCTGAATTTCTTCGGAATGCCGTTCGGCCTCGCGGGCCTCGGAGTCACCTGGCTGACGATGGCCGGCGACGGCCGGGTTCCGCCGGCGGTGGGCGGCATCGTGCTGGCAGCTGGCAGGTGCCGCGGCGGTAGGTCTCGGCGCAGGCCGGGCAGACCGAGCGCGGGAGGTGTGGCGCATCCCTGCTAAACCGGTATCTCCGGCGGGGTCAGACCCGTCCGCAGTTCGCGGATGATCACCATTGCGCGGCTGCCGCGGGCGGAGTCGTGTGCCTCGGTAGGCTCGGTCTATGGCTGCCTCGCTGGTTAACCACGCGGATGTCATCCGGGCTGGCCGGGGAGCGGAGCCCCGGTCAGGGATCAGGAGGTCCCGGGCGTGAGATGGCGTAGCCCGGTAGTCCGGCCTTGCGCGTGCCGTGGCCGTCGCCCCGCATCGGTATCGCTGTGAGTCCGCCCTCGCGCGAGGACCGGGCCGCCGCCCTCAACCAGGTGCTCAGTGAGGTCATCGACGCGATCCTGGACGTGAGGCAGGCTCACCGCCGGGTCCCCGAGACGCAGCCCCTCCATACGGAACTCGACCAGCTCTTCACCGACCTGAGAGCCTGGGCCCGGTTGCTCGCCGACCAGGACCAGGCCCTCGGCGTGTCGCCGCTGGCGAGCATGCCGAGCGCAGCCGGCCGGACGCCACCCAATCCCTGGCACGGGGCCGCGAGCAACGAGGAGGTCCGCCGGATCGTCGGCGAGCATCTGGACCGGCTCGGGCAGCACCTGTCCGCAGCGCTCGCTGAGCAGCACAATGGCCAAGTCCGAGCGGCCCTCACCGAGGTGGAGCGGGGAATCCTGGCCCACCGGCGCGCGCTCAGCGACCTGTAAGTGAGTGGTTGCCAGCGCTAATGTGCGCCCCGGCTAACGGCACTGGCCCGAATCCCCGCTAGCTGCAATGCGCCCGGCGGTCTTGGCGGCCATGCTGGAGCCGAGGAAAGGAGCCGTTATGGCAGGGGCAGATGGCCGCGCGGCGGTGGCAATGATCGGCGCCGGCATCATGGGGTCGGCGATGGCCCGCAACCTGGTCGCCGCGGGCCTGGACACGACGGTGTGGGACCGGTCGGCGTCGGCGACCGGCCCGCTGGCCGATGCGGGTGCCGTGGTCGCGGCGTCGGCGCGGGATGCGGTCCAGGGCGCGGGGGTGGTGATCACTATGCTGCCCACCGCCGATGTCGTGGATTCGGTGATCTTCGACGGCGGAGTGGCGAGCGCGTTCGCCGACGGATGCGTGTGGGCGCAGATGGGCACGATCGGCGTTGAGGCGACCCTGCGCACCAGATACCGGCTGGCTGCGCTCCGGCCCGGCGTCATGTTTGTGGACGCGCCGGTGTCGGGCAGCAAGGGACCGGCGCAGCAGGGCCAGCTGCTGATCCTGGCGTCAGGACCCGCCGCGGCGGCTGACGCGGTGGGCCCGGTATTTGACGTCATCGGCCGCAAGACCGTGTGGCTGGGTGAAGCCGGCCAGGGCAGCCAGATGAAGCTGGTTGTCAACGCCTACATGTCCATCCTCATCGAGGGCGTGGCGGAGACCATGGAGCTCGCTGACCGCCTCGATATCGGTCACGAGCAGCTCGCGGAGGTCATCGAGGGCGGCCCGCTGGACGCGCCGATCGCCGACGCCAAGTTCCACAAAATGGACCGGCGCGACTTCGCAGCCGAGTTCCCGCTCGAGTGGGCGCTGAAGGACGTCGACCTCGCGATCAATGCCGCGGGTGGCGAGGCGCCGCCGCTACTGGCCGCGCTCTCCAGCCAGTGGCATACCGCCGTGGCCGCTGGGCACGGCCGCCAGGACGTCAGCGCCGCCCGCCTGGCACTGGATCGCTCAAGCCACCAAAGCTAGAACGCGGGCGCGCCACCGCCCCCGGACCGAACCAGCCGATCAGAGATCAAAGAGCTGGCGCAGCGCTTCGAGGTAGACCGGCCCCTCCGGGCCGGTGGAAAACTCCTTCGCCCGGACGGTCGGCCGGTGCAGGATCTTGCGGAGGATGCGATGGACGGTGGCCGCTGTCTCGGCCTGTTGCTCTGCGCTGAGGCCAGGAAGCCGATCGTGCAGCCGGGCCAGTTCGGCGTCGGCGAGATGCCTGATCTGTGCGTGCATCGCGGCGATGACGGGCGCCGCGGCGGCTTCGTTCTGCCGGCTGGTGTACGCGGTGACCTCCGCGGCGATAATGGCGCGAACCTGGGGAACCTGGTCTGGTACCTCTCGGTCGGCCAGGTGCCGGCCGAGTGCGGTGATGTCAACGAGCGTGACACCGGCCAGCCGCCCAACGGCCGGGTCGACATCGGGTGGCATGCCCAGGTCGAGGACGAACAGCGGCCGGCCTGCGGCCGGTTCCCTGGCCGCCCGCACCTGCCCGGCGAGCACGAGGGGTGCGGCGGCCCCCGTGGCCGTGATCAAGATGTCGGTGTCGGCGAGCATGGCGGCCACGTCGGCGGCCCGCACTTGCCGACTGCGGGTCGCGGCAGCCACCTCGGCGGCTCCCGCAACCCGGCGGCTGGCTACCGACAGTCGCCCCACGCCGGCCTCGCGCAGCAGCCGGGCCGCGAGCCTGCCCACACTGCCAGTCCCGAGCACGACCGCACGGCGGCCGGCGAGCCCGCCCAGGTGCGCCTCGGCGACGTCGAGGCCAGCCCGCGCGAGCGAAATGCCGGCGGTGCTGATCGTGGTGTCCGTGCGCGCCCGCTTGCTGACCCGTAGCGCCGCGTCCATCAGGCCAGTGACCATGGAACCGGACGTCCCCGCCTCGGCGGAGACCCGGGCGGCGGCCTTGATCTGGGCGACGATCTGCTCCTCGCCGACCGCCATCGAATCCAGCCCGCACGCGACCGAGAACAAATGCCCGGCGGCCGCGCCGCCGACATGGATGCGGGCCGTCCGCAGCACCTCGTGGACCGGGATCCGCCCGCGGGTGGCCATCACGTCGGCGACCGCCCGGGTCACCCGTTCAGCCGGGCCTGACGCGGCCGCGTAGACCTCGACCCGGTTGCAGGTGGACAGCACGACCACCTCGTCGATGGACGGCGCAGCGTGCAACCGGGCCAGGACGGCGCCCTGCTCAGCGGACGAAACGGCAAGCTTCTCGAGCACCTCGGCCGGAGTGAACCGGTGGGACAGGCTCAGGCTCACAATCGTCATCGCATTGACCGTTCGGTATGTGGATTCGGCTTGTGGATGGATGGGGGCCCGGCACCTGCTGGCGCCGGGCCCCCCGTCTCTCACGGTGCGATGTGCCGATCAGGACTGTCCGGCACGGACGCCCTTCTCGACCCGGTCGCCCAGGTACTTGTCCACGTTCCGGAGGTACCAGAACGCGCGCTCGAGCACCGGCTCGGTCACGCCGGCGAGCAGCGCCCCGACGATGTTGCTGACCAGCCGGTCCCTGGCCGCGTCGTCCATCACCTCACGGACCAGCGTGCCGGCCTGGCCCCAGTCGTCGTCCTCGGCGTGCAGCTCGTAGGCGGTGCGCACGAGGTCGCCGTCGGCGTGCCAGCTCGGCGGCGGGTTGTGCACGCTGTCGGCCTGCGGGCCACCCTTGGAGTTCGGGAAGTACACCGGGTCGCTGACGTTGTGGACCCGCCCAATCCCGTCCTTGCTGTAGGCGTGCACCGGCGCGACCGGGGCGTTGACCGGGATCTGCGTGTAGTTCACGCCGAGCCGGGCCCGGTGCGCGTCGTTGTAGGAGAACAGCCGGCCGAGCAGCAGCCGGTCCGGGCTCGGCCCGATGCCCGGCACCAGGTTGGCGGGCGCGACGGCCAGCTGCTCGATCTCGGTGTGGTAGTCGGCCGGGTTGCCGTCGAGAGTCATCTTGCCGACCTCGATCAGCGGGTAGTCGGCGTGCGGCCAGACCTTGGTGATGTCGAACGGGTTGAACCGGTAGGTCTTGGCGTCCTCGTACGGCATGATCTGCATCTTCAGCGTCCAGCTCGGGTGGTCGCCGCGCTCGATCGCCTCGTACAGGTCCTTGGTGTGCAGGTCGGGGTCGGTGCCGGCCAGCCGGTCGCCCTCGGCCTGGGTCAGGAACTCGATGCCCTGGTCGGAGATGAAGTGGTACTTGACCCAGGACTTCACGCCTTCCGCGTTGATCCACATGTAGGTGTGCGAGCTGTACCCGTTCATGTGCCGGAAGTCCTTCGGGAAGCCGCGGTCGCCCATCAGCCAGATCACCTGGTGCGCCGTCTGCGGCAGCAGCGTCCAGAAGTCCCACTGCATGTCGTTGGAGCGCAGGTTGACCTTGGCCAGCCGCTTCTG
>JAWWPY010000164.1:0-2748 GCA_033854735.1 Streptosporangiaceae bacterium
GGGCACCCGACCTGAAAAGCCCTCACTGGCGCTGTGGCATCGTCCACGGCGCCACCGGGGCCGTGTGCACCCGCCGCCCACACCGCGACGAACGGCACCGGGGTTACCACGCTGTGCAAGGCATCGGCCGGTCCACCCGCCTCGCCACCTGGACCGGTGGGACCGAACGCGCCATGGTCGTAGACGGGTACACGTGGACCGCATACCGGGCACCGGTATCGAGGTGCGAGCACTGACCGACAAGCCACTGGCGCTGCGCTACCGGACCAGACCAGCCCGCCACTTCAAATAATGCCGCCATCTCGAATAAGCGTCGTTCTCATCCCGGAACGAAACCACCCGCTGAGCCACCTCGAACACCCGCCCTAGATCGAGCCGCGCAACGGGTTAGCACTGCCACCAGGCGCACCCCCCTCGTCGAGACTCCCTAGCGAAACGCCTAAACCGCAACGTAACTAGTCAGGTCATTGAAATGGCGGGTAGCCAGGGGTGGCCCTTGGCGAGCAGGACGAGGGTGTCGAAGAAGTGTGTGCCGTGTTTGGCGGCGGTGGATAGGTAGCTGCGTATGGCGCAGAAGTGTTGGGCTCCGCTGAGGGTGCGCAGGCAGCCGGCTACTTTCTGCCGGAGTTTGATCATCCGTATGTCGCGCTCGGATCCGTTGTTGTCGGCGGGTACTCGCCAGTCTCGGGTGAACCGGAGGTAGTCGTCTTGCCGGTCGATCAGCCTGCGGGCCAGTGCGTGGTGTTTTTTCATCACCGCATCCGACCGGGCGGCGGTCTGGCTGATCCCGATCTGGGCGGCCGAGTGGTAGCGGTGGATCTGGGTGGCCAGCGCGTTGGGGTCGATCGCGCCGGCGCCGGCGGCGATCGCTTCGGCGGTCAGCTCCTGCATGGCCACCAGCGCGTCGGCGGCCTGGGTGGCCCAGCACCACGCAGTCTTCCCTGCGGTGACCTCGGCGGCACCGGCCAGCTCGCGCAGGGCGTGCGCGCAACACAGCTGGTGCTGTAGGTCGAGGTAGGTGTCATAGGGCGCCCAGGCGTCGTGCACCGCGATACCGCGGAAGCGGTCGAGAACACCGGCAGCGCCGATCCCGGCTCGCCCCCGCTTGGTGTGGCAAGTGATCAGGGTGTACTTGCCGGTGCGGGCGCAGTGCACCCAGTGCAGGCGTCCGGCCACCCGCAACCCGGTCTCGTCGAATCCCGCGACCGGCGCGTTGGCTATGCGCTCACCCACGACAGCGAGGAACTCCTCCAGCCCGTCGGCGGCCCGTGCGGTCATTCTCGCGATCGTGCCTTCGGAGATGGGTGTGCCGAACAACTCGGCCAGGGCCTGCGCGGTGCGCTTCTTCGACAGAAACTGCCCGACATAGAGGTAAAGGATGATGGCAGTGATCCGGGGCCCGTACTGCACGGCAGCGGTCACCTCCTCGGGAGCTATGCCGCAGCTCATGACACCGCAGGCGCAACGGCGCGTGATGAACTGATGCTCGGTCACTCGCACCCGCATGGGGGGCAGGTCGAATACTTGCCGCCGCTCCACACCCACCTCCCGCGCCAGGTCCGCCCCACATCCACCGCAGGGACCGGGCTCGTGCCGCACCGTCTCATCCGGCTCGGCGACCTGCGCCAGCGTCGAACCCGCATGACCCTTCTGCCCGCCCGGCTTGCGGCCACTTCTGCGGCGCAACGACTTCGGTGTGGGCTTAGCGAACGGCGAGTCCGACGACGGCGGCTTCGACGAGTTCCGGCTGCTCTGCCCCAACTGCCCTCGCAACCGGGCAATCTCAGCCCGAAGCTGGGCGATCTGCTCAGCCTGCGCCGCGACAAGAGCGGCGAGCTCCTCATAGGACTGACCCGGACCAGCAGGCACCACACCATGATCGACAAAATACGATCGAGATCAACTAGCCACGCCGAACAAGACCTGACCAGTTACAATTGACCAAGGTAGCGACAACGTAGCGGCAGTTATCCCGGTACGTCCTTATTGATCTGGCGTTCCCAAAGTCGGCCTACAGATAGCGCACGCCGAAAAAACAACGCTTGGCTGCTCGCTCGCCGGATCGGAGGGCGCCGGGTAGGCCGAGCGAGGTTGGTGTCAGCAGCAGTGTTGGCCGCGCCAGGCTTCGCGGCCTTCCTTGACCGCGACGGCGGCGATGGCCAGGGCGACGAGCGGATCGGCCCAGGTCCAGCCCAACAAGGAGTTGAGCAGCAGGCCGATCAGTAGCGCGCCGGACAGGTAGGTGCACAGCAGGGTCTGCCTGGAGTCTGCGACGGCACTGGCCGAGCCCAGCTCGCGCCTGGCGCGGCGTTGTGCGGCCGACAGCAGCGGCATCACGGCCGGCTAGCACGATGCCGACGGTGGTTCCCGGGTCGCCGCCCAGAACTCCCATCTGCGACTTCGTTGTAGGCCACGGCCGCAAACTCCTCGGCGATACGCAGAGTCACGTCCCACTCTTTTGCCAGCTCACCACGTCTGAACGGAGTTCCGCGCAAGCGGCCCTCACCACGCGCCATTCAGCCTTGAACGAGAGGAAGGACCGGATGGAGAGTCCGCAGCACGCGTACTACTTGTACTTTCCATTCGTACTACTGATACGATCGTGGCGTCCTGAACATCCGACTAGGGAGCCGCACCGTGCCCATGACCTACGCTTTCTGGAACAACAAGGGTGGCACCGGCAAGACCTCGCTTTGCTTCCAGTCGATATGTTTCTACGCCCGTGACAATCCGGACAGTCGCGTGTTG
>JAWWPY010000165.1:0-2684 GCA_033854735.1 Streptosporangiaceae bacterium
CATCGCCCTGCCCCGGATCCGCGACTTCCGCGGCCTGTCCGACCGGCAGTTCGACGGCAACGGCAACTACACGTTCGGTCTCGTCGAGCAGGTCATGTTCCACGAGATCGACCCCGACAAGGTGGACAGGCAGCGCGGGATGGACATCACCGTCGTGACCACCGCAACCAACGACGCCGAAGGCCGCTCGCTCCTGCGGCGGCTCGGTTTCCCCTTCAGGGAGGGGTGAAGTAATGGCGAAGAAGGCGCTGGTCGTCAAGCAGAAGCGGACGCCGAAGTTCCAGGTGCGCGGCTACACCAGGTGCACCCGCTGCGGGCGGCCCCGGGCCGTCTACCGCAGGTTCAGCCTGTGCAGGATCTGCTTCCGTACGATGGCACACCGCGGCGAACTGCCCGGTATCACCAAGTCCAGCTGGTAATAAACCCACGAACGAGCACACCGCAGGTCCCGCCTCCAGGCGGGAAACCACGGTGAGGAAGGCCTCAAGGCCATGACGATGACCGATCCGATCGCAGACATGCTGACGCGTCTGCGGAACGCGAACTCGGCCTATCACGACACCGTGAACATGCCGTATTCCAAGATCAAGTCCCACATCGCGGAGATCCTCCAGCAGGAGGGCTACATCGCCGGGTGGCGGGTGGAAGACGCCGAGGTCGGCAAGAACCTCGTGGTCATCCTGAAGTTCGGGAACCAGCGCGAGCGTTCCATCGCCGGCATCAAGCGGGTTTCCAAGCCCGGCCTGCGCGTGTACGCGAAGAAGGACAACCTGCCCAAGGTCCTCGGCGGCCTCGGCGTGGCGATCATCTCCACGTCGGGCGGGCTGCTGACCGATAAGCAGGCCAAGAAGCGGGGCGTGGGCGGGGAAGTCCTCGCCTACGTCTGGTAAGGAGAGCTGCAATGTCAAGGATCGGGCGGCTCCCCGTCACCATCCCCAGCGGGGTTCAGATCGACATCGACGGGCGCCAGGTCACCGTGCAGGGACCGAAGGGTCAGCTGCAGCACACCGTGGCCGCTCCCATCGACGTCGTGCGGGAAGACGGCGTCATCAAGGTCACCAGGCCGAACGACGACGGTCCGGTGCGGTCGCTGCACGGCCTGTCGCGCACACTGATCGCCAACATGGTCACCGGCGTCACCGACGGCTACCGCAAGACCCTGGAGATCGTCGGCGTCGGCTACCGCGTCCAGGCCAAGGGCAGCGACCTCGAGTTCGCGCTCGGGTTCAGCCACCCCGTGGTCATCCACCCGCCGGAGGGCATCACCTTCCGGGTCGAGGCTCCCACCAGGTTCGTGGTCGAGGGCATCGACAAGCAGCAGGTGGGCGAGATAGCCGCGCAAATCCGCAAGCTCCGCAAGCCCGACCCGTACAAGGGCAAGGGCGTGCGGTACCAGGGTGAGCAGATCCGCCGCAAGGTCGGGAAGGCTGGTAAGTAGGTCATGGCTGGCACCAAGACGCAGTCGCGCGCACGCGCCACCGGGCGGGTGCGCCCGAAGACGCAGGCCTCCGCCGCCGGGCGCGCCCGCCGGCACCTGCGGGTCCGCAAGAAGGTCACCGGCAGTGCGATCCGGCCCCGGCTGGTCGTCAACCGGTCCGCGCGGCACATGTTCGCGCAGATCGTTGACGACACTGTGGGCCGTACGCTGGCCGCCGCGTCCACCCTGGACGCGGATGTCCGCGGGGTCGACGGCGACAAGACCGCCAAGGCACGCCGGGTGGGCGAACTGCTCGCGCAGCGGGCCAAGGACGCCGGCATCGCGGCCGTCGTGTTCGACCGTGGCGGCTACCGCTACCACGGCCGGGTCGCGGCGCTTGCGGACGGCGCTCGCGAAGGCGGGCTGAAGCTGTGAACGCGCATGGAAATACAGAGATGAGGAAGGGCTAATGCCAGGAGCACCGCGGCGAGGCGGCGGCGGCGGCGAACGGCGCGAGCGCCGCGATGACCGGCGCGGCGGCGCGGCCGAGAAGCAGGCCGCCTACCTCGAGCACGTGGTCACCATCAACCGGGTGGCCAAGGTCGTCAAGGGCGGCCGCCGGTTCAGCTTCACCGCGCTGGTCGTGGTGGGCGACGGCAAGGGAATGGTCGGCGTCGGGTACGGCAAGGCCAAGGAGGTGCCGGCCGCCATCGCCAAGGGCGTGGAGGAGGCCAAGAAGCACTTCTTCCGGGTGCCGATGATCGCCAGCACGATCCCGCACACCGTGCAGGGCGAGGAGGCGGCGGGCGTGGTGCTGCTCAAGCCGGCCAGCCCGGGAACCGGCGTCATCGCCGGCGGCCCGGTGCGCGCCGTGCTCGAGTGCGCAGGCATCCACGACGTGCTGTCCCGGTCGCTCGGCTCGTCCAACCCGATCAACGTGGTGCACGCCACGGTGGCCGCGCTGAAGAGCCTGAACCGGCCGGAGGAGATCGCAGCCAAGCGCGGTCTGCCGATCGAAGACGTGGCCCCTGCGGCCATGCTGCGGGCCCGCGCGGCCGCGGCCGGGGCCTGACGGGAGGACGCAGATGGCACAGCTGAAGGTGACACAGACCAAGTCGAAGATCGGCGGCAACAGCGCGCAGCGGAACTCGCTGCGCTCGCTGGGGCTGCGCCGGATCGGCCAGGTCGTGGTCAAGCCGGACCGGCCCGAGTTCCGCGGCATGATCAAGACCGTGCGCCACCTGGTCACGGTAGAGGAAGTGGACTA
>JAWWPY010000166.1:0-4442 GCA_033854735.1 Streptosporangiaceae bacterium
CTGCGAGCCCGCCCAGGCTGAGCGGCACAGCAGCACCGTGGGCGGCTGGCCGGCGCGTGCCATGCCCTCGGCGAAGAGGCGGGCGTTGTCCCGCGGGTAGATGTTGGCGACTTCCGCGCCGGGTCCAGCGTAGAAGCTGAGGTTGCCGGGATGGGGTGGGTTGAGCTCAGGCTCACACGCGTCGAGCCAGAACGCCCGGATTCCGTGAGCGAGATAATTTTCCTCAACGAGGTCCCACACATACTGCCGGGTCTCCGGGTTGGTGGGGTCGTAGAACGCAACCGCCATGGGGGTGGTCATGCCCTTGTCCTGGATGGTCTGCTGCATCTCCACGCCCTGGTCGGCGCCCACGAGCAGCCCGCGGTCGCGGTAATCGGCATAGCGTTCCGACAGCGGCGAGACGGTGGGCCAGATGGACACCATGAGTTCGATGCCGAGGGCCTTGAGTTCGTCGGCCATCGCTTGCGGGTCGGGCCACTCGTTCCGGTCGAAGCGGTAGTCGCCCATGGCCGACCAGTGAAAGTAGTCGGCCACGATTACCGACATGGGCAGTCCGCGGCGTTTGTGCTCGCGGGCGACAGCCAGCAGTTCCTCCTGGCTGCGGTATCGCAGCTTGGACTGCCAGAACCCGCTGGCCCATTCGGGGAGGTCCGGCGCGTGCCCGGTGACGTCGGCGTATCGGGCCAGGACATCGGCCGGCGTCGGCGCCGCCGTGATCCAGTAGTCGATTTCGCGGGCTTGCCCGGCCTGCCAGCGGGTCGCGTTGTCGGCGAACTCGACCTGCCCGACGGCTGGCGTGTTCCACAGCAGGCCGTAGCCGCGGCTGGACAGGACGAACGGGATATTGATCTCCCCGTTGCGCTGGACGAGGTCCAGCGCCAGGCCCTTGAGGTTGAGCCGCCCGTGCGTCCGCTGGCCCATGCCGTACAGCCGCTCATCCTCGTAGGCGGCGAAGCTCTGCTGGACCTCGTAGGCCCCCGACCGGTTGCCGCGGAAGACCCGCGCGCCTGGCAGCCAGAAGTGCGCCCGGCGTTCGGCCAGGAGCTCCTCCCCCGTGCTGGTACGGGAGAAAGCCAGCAAGGGCTCCGGGTAGGCATGGTCCTGATTGACGTCGACCGTGACCGTGAGCTCGCCGTGCACGAGCGACGCGCGAGAGTCGTTGACCTTTATGACCGGCTGGGTACCGTCCGGTGGCTCATCCGGCAAGGCTCCGGCCGTCTCGGCCGGGCGCCGGAACTGGGCGGCACGGACGCGCACGCTGTCGGGTCCCCACGCCTCTACGCGCAGGACCTCATGCCTGTGACGGACGTCCAGGGCCCAGTCGAGGGAGTGAAAGCTGACCACGAGCAGCGTTCTCCTATCGGTGGCGGGACAGATCCCCGGAGGGCGGCTGTGCCGGGCGGCTACCGGGTTCAGGAAAGGCTCTTAGTCCTTAATGGCGCCAGCCGTCACCCCCGCCGCCACGTGGCGCTGCGCGACGACCAGCAAGATGGCGGCCGGGATCGACGCCACGACGGCTGTCGCCATGATCGCGTTCCACTGCTGGTTGTTGTTGCCGATGTAGTGGTAGATGCCCAGGGTGATGGGCTGGTGGCCGCCGCTGGCGTCGAGGGTGGTGGCGAAGATGAAATCCGACCAGGCCCACAGGAACGCGAACAGGGAGACAGTGACGATCGCGTTGCGGCTGAGCGGGATGACGATCGACCAGAAGGTCCGGACCACGCCGGCACCGTCGATCTTCGAGGCCTGCATCAGTTCCTCAGGGATCCCCGCCATGAACGCCATGAAGATCAGGACCGCGAACGGGACGGCGATCGTGGAATCAGCCACGATCAGGCCGGGGAGCGTGTTGAGAACACCGGCGCGCAGGAAGATGGCGTAGAAACCCATCGCCATGATGATCGCCGGGATCATCTGCGCGATCACCAGCGTGAACCACAGCATCCCGCGGCCGCGGGGCCGCAGCTTGGCCAGCGAGTACCCGGCCGGGGCGGCCACGACCAGGGTCAGCGCGACCGTACCCAGCCCAACGGCCACGCTGGTGCCGAGGTAGGGCAGCTGCTGGTGGAGCACGAGAACATACCCCGCCAGCGTGCCGCGCACCGGGAACAGGTCCGGCGGCGTCTTGCGCATGTCCTGGGTGCGGGTGAACGACACATTGATCATCCAGTAGACCGGGAACAGCATGACCGCGGTCAGCGCGACGCCGGCTGCCGTCTGCCACCATGTCCTGCGCCCGGTCATCGCGGCTCGCTCCGTCGCTGGACCCGGAGATAGCACAGCCCCGCGATCAGGGCCAGCACGATCAGCAGGTTCCCGACCGCGGCGGCGGGCCCGAACGCGGGCAGCAGGTTGCCGAAACCGAGCTGATAGGACCAGGTGGCAAACGTCGTGGAGGCATCCACCGGGCCGCCCCTGGTCATGATCCAGATAATGTCGAACACTTTCAGCGTGTAGATCAGGCCGAGCAGCAGAGCGATCGCTGAGACTGGGCGCAGCAGCGGGAAGGTGACCCGCCAGAACACCGGCCAGCGGCCCGCGCCGTCGATAGCGGCGGCCTCATGGATACCGGCCGGGATGGCCTGCAGGCCGCTGTAGAGGATGACCAGGTTGAACGGTATGCCAATCCAGATGTTGGCGATGGTTACCGAGGCCAGTGCCCAGTGCGGCGAAGTCAGCCAGTTCACCGGGCCGACCCCAGCGAAGTGCAAGGCGTAGTTGACGATCCCGGCCTCGCTGTCGAGCATCCACGACCACGTGGACGCCGACACGATGAGCGGCAGCAGCCACGGCACCAGGAACAGCGCCCGCAGGACGGCGGACAACCGGAAATGCCGGGCGAAGAACACGGCCAGCATCATGCCGAGTGCGAACTGGAAGACCAGCGACACCACGGTGAAGATGACCGTGTGCTCCAGCGCGGGCAGGAACGTCGGATCGCGGAAGTCGGCCAGGTAGTTGGCGAATCCGGTGAACGGTGCGCCGCCCTGCACGAATGACCGGACCGTATAGTTCTTCAGGCTCAGGTCGATGTTGTTGTAGAGCGGATACGCGTAGAACAGCAGCAGGTACACCGTCACTGGAAGCAGGAACGCCCACGCGGCCCACTGGTCCTGGCGCCGCCGGAGCACCCGGCGGCGGAAAGACCGGGCCGCTGGCCGGGCGGCCTGCGCCGTCCCGCCAGCGCCGTGCCCGGCGCGGCTTGGCTGTGTGCGCGTCACCGTCCGCGCCGTCTCCCGGTTGATAGCAGGCGCCTACTGCTTCTGGCTGGCGGCCGCCTGCGCGGAGGCCAGGGCGGCCTGCGGGGACTTGGATCCGGTCAGCGCGGACTGGACCGCCGTCCACATCTGCTGGGAGATCACCGGGTACTTGGTGCCCAGGTTGTCCGCGGTGCGGCCCTTGGCGGCCTGGACCGCGGCGATCCACACCTTCAGGTCCGCGGACTTCGCCGCCTGCTCCTGCTGCACCGCGGCCGTGGGCGCGACGTAGGTCAGCGTCGAGTCGGTCGCGTACGAGTTACCCGTATTGGTCAGGCAGTGCACGATCTTCTCCGAGGTGGCGTAGGTCGCGGTGTCCTTCTGCACTGGGACGGTCACGAATTCCCCGCCCAGCGGCGCCGGGGCAGCACCGCCACCCGGGGCCGGTATCGGAATGATGCCGTACGGGAAGCCCGCCTTCGCGGCATTGCCCAGCTGCCAGGTCCCGTTCTCGGCGAAGCCGTACTTCCCGGTCGCGAATTCCTGCCAGCTGGTGGTCTGCGTGTCATTGATCACCGAGTTTGGCGCGTAGCCCTTCTTCAGCCAGTCCGTCCACAGCGCCAGCGCAGACACTCCCCGCGCCGAGTCAAGTTTGGTCAACTGCGCACCCGAGCCCCAGAACCAGGGCAGGAACTGGAAACTGCCCTCCTCGGTCCCGATCGCGGAGAACGTGATACCGGTATCACCCGCGGCCTTCACCTTGGCCAGCGCAGCGGTCAGCGCCGCCCAGTCCTTCACCGTCGAGACATCAACGCCAGCTTTCTGCAAAACCGTCTTGTTGTAATACAGGGCGAGGGTGTTCGACCCGATAGGAATGCCGTAGGTCTTGCCGTCAAGCCTGCCCGCGGCCAGCAGGTTCGGCAGAATCGCCGAGGTACTGATGCCCGTCTCGGCCGTCGTCGCGAGGACGCCCGCACTGGCGAGTGTCGAGACCACCGGGTTGTCCACGATCAGCACGTCAGGTGAGTTACCCTGCTGCGCCGCCAGCAGCACCTTGCTGTTCAGCGCGGTTGTGTCGAAGCCAGTCCGCTGAACCTTCACGCCCGCGCTCGTGCCGCACCTGGCCAGCAGGTCCACCCAGGCCGACCCGGCGGCGAACTGCGGATACGGATCCCAGATTGTGTACGTGGTGGGCTAACTTGCACCGGTGCTCATACCCGACGAGCAGTCCGCCATGCCGCCGGC
>JAWWPY010000167.1:0-11308 GCA_033854735.1 Streptosporangiaceae bacterium
TGATCCCGGTCCACCCGACGGTAACCCTTCGCCATACCCCAAATTATCCCAAAACAGCAGGTCACAGCCCCGAAGACACGCCGGAACTACCCCAAATCAATTCTGCAACAGCCCCCCGGGGGGCAAAAAAGTTCACTGATAACCAGATGCCCGGGACGGGCGGGACGGGCGGGGGGCGGTCCTGGGCGGCATCGGCTGGAGCGCTGCTGCTCTCGGGGGCCAGCGCCCCCAGGCAGAGCACGCAGGGCGGAGCCGCGAGCGGGCCGCCCAGGACGGGGCACCCGGACGGACAGGGTTACTCGACGGTTACGGACTTGGCTAGGTTGCGGGGCTGGTCTACGTCTAGTCCCTTGGCGATGGCCAGCTCACAGGCGAACACCTGCAACGGCACGGTGGCGACCAGCGGCTGGAAGAGGGTCGGCACAGCGGGCACCTCGATGAGCGTGTCCGCGAACTGCTTCACCTCGCTGTCGCCCTCGTCGGCGATCACGATGACCCGGGCACCGCGGGCCCGGATCTCCTGAATGTTGGACACGAGCTTGTCGTGCAGCACACCACGGCCCTCGGGAGATGGCACCACGACCACGACCGGCATCCCTTCCTCGATGAGCGCGATCGGGCCGTGCTTGAGCTCGCCGGCGGCGAAGCCCTCGGCGTGCATGTAGGCGAGTTCCTTGAGCTTGAGCGCTCCCTCGAGCGCGACCGGGTAACCGACATGCCGTCCGAGAAACAGGATGCACCGCTCGTCGGCCAGCTCGCGGGCCAGGGCCCGGACCGGCTCCATGGTCTCAAGCACCCTCTCGACCTCGGCCGGCATCTGCCCGAGATGGGTGATCTCCTCCCTGATCTCGTCGTCGAACTTCGTGCCCCGTATCTGGGCCAGGTAGAGCCCGACCAGGTAGCAGCCAACGAGCTGGGTGAGGAACGCCTTGGTGGACGCGACGGCGATCTCCGGGCCGGCGTGCGTGTAGACCACGGCGTCACACTCACGCGGAATGGACGAGCCGTTCACGTTGCAGATGCCGAGCACCCGTGACCGCTGCTCGCGGGCGTGCCGGACAGCCATCAGCGTGTCCATGGTCTCCCCGGACTGGGAGATCGCGATGACCAGCGTGGTCCGGGTAAGAATCGGGTCCCGGTAGCGGAACTCGCTGGCCAGTTCCACCTCGCAGGCGATCCGGCACCAGTGCTCGATGGCGTACTTCGCGATCAGCCCCGCGTGATAGGTGGTGCCGCAGGCCACGATGACGATCTTGTCGATCTCCCGCAGTTCCTCGGCATCGAGGCGCATCTCGTCCAGTACCAGCCGGCCGCCGGGCCCGATCCGGCCGAGCAGCGTGTCAGCGATCGCCTTGGGCTGCTCGGCGATCTCCTTGAGCATGAAGTACGGGTAACCCGCCTTCTCCGCGGCGGATACGTCCCAGTCCACGTGGTACTCGTTGACCTCTGCGGGGCTCCCGTCGAAGCCGGTGACGGTCACCCGGTCGGAACGCACCTCAGCTACCTGGTCCTGGCCGAGTTCGACGGCCTCCCGGGTGTAGGCGATGAACGCGGCCACATCGCTGGCCAGGAAATTCTCGCCGTCGCCCCGGCCGATCACGAGCGGCGAATTGCGGCGGGCCCCGACCACCGCTCCCGGATCCCGCAGGTCCACCGCGACCAGGGTGAACGCCCCGTCCAGCCGCTGGCACACCTCGCGCATCGCCGCCGCGAGCGAGCCGGGCGGCAGCGGGGAATTCCCGGCCGCCTCCTGCTCCACCGCCATGTACTCCTCAAGCAGGTGCGCCACGACCTCGGTGTCGGTATCCGAGCGCAGAATGTGGCCACGCTCGGTCATCTCGCTCCGCAGGGCGGCGAAGTTCTCGATGATGCCGTTGTGCACCACGGCGAGGTGCCCGGCGCAGTCCGAATGCGGGTGCGCGTTCCTGTCGTTCGGTGGCCCGTGCGTGGCCCACCGGGTGTGGCCTATGCCCACCGTGCCAGGCAGATGCGAGCCCTCCGCGAGCGCCGCGACCAGGTTCCCGAGCTTGCCTGCCCGCTTCTCGGTGATCATCTCGCCGCCGCCGATCACGGCGACCCCGGCCGAGTCGTACCCCCGGTACTCAAGGCGGCGCAGTCCTTCGATCACCACGTCGAGCGCCTGGCGGTGGCCTGCGTACCCCACGATGCCGCACATGACAGCCAGGCTAACGCCTGGGGTGGGTCAGCCGCCGGGCTGACCCACCGCGAGCACCGCATACAGCTTGTGACACTGACAAAACAATACGCAACGACAAACCACAGCTGCTCACGTCATCACCCGGGACTCACGTCGCCCGGACTCACAACATCACCCGGACTCCGTCATCACCAGGGATTCACGTCGCCCGGACTCACATCATCACCCGGACTCCGTCATCACCCGGGACTCACGTCGCCCGGACTACGGCCGCCAGCCGATCGGCCAGCCGTTGGGCCTGACTGACGTCCGCGGCCTCGACCATGACCCGGACCATCGGCTCGGTGCCGCTCGGCCGGACCAGCACCCGGCCGGTCGTGCCCAGTTCCTGTTCCGCCGCGGCCACGGCGGCGGCGAGTCCGGGTGCGGCCGCGACTCGTGCCTTGTCCACCCCGCGGACATTGACGAGCACCTGCGGGTACCTGGTCATCACGGCCGCCAGCTCGGCCAGCGGGACACCCTGGCGGGCGGTGGTGGCGAGCAGGTGCAGCGCGGTCAGCAGGCCGTCCCCCGTGGTGGCGTGATCGAGCATGATGATGTGCCCCGACTGCTCCCCGCCCAGCGTGTACTGGCCGGCGCGCATCGCCTCGAGGACGTACCTGTCCCCCACCGCGGTCTCAACCACCGAAATGCCGATGTCACGCATCGCCACCCGGAAACCGAGGTTGGACATGACCGTGGAGACGACCGTGTTACCCGGCAGATGATCGGAGTCGGAGAGGGCCAGGGCCAGCACGGCGAGGATCTGATCCCCGTCGATCACGACTCCATCGGCGCCGACCGCCAGGCACCGGTCGGCGTCCCCGTCGTGCGCGATGCCAGCGTCCGCGCCGTGCTTGAGCACGGCTGCCGTCAGGGTTTCCAGGTGCGTGGAGCCGCAGCCTGAGTTGATGTTCAGCCCATCAGGCTCCGCACCGATCGCGATGACCTTGGCGCCCGCCCGCTCCAGCACCTGGGGCGCGACCCCCGAGGCGGCCCCGTGCGCGCAATCAACCACGACTGTGAGCCCCGCGAGTGGTGCCCGCCCATTGGTTTCGGTCCCGTCCGGCAGCGAGGCCAGCAAATGTTCCTTATACCGTTCGCGCTGCACCGAGGCGTCGCTGACCCGGCCGAACCCCCCGGCGGGCGCCCCGCCGGTGCTGGGCTTCCGGCCAGCGGCGAGCATGGCCTCGATCTCGTCCTCAGTGGCGTCGGGCAGCTTGAAGCCGCCGCGGGCGAAGAGCTTGATCCCGTTGTCCTGGGCCGGATTGTGGCTCGCGGACAGCATGACGCCGAGTTCCGCGTCGAGATCGCTGGTGAGGTACGCGACCGCTGGGGTCGGAATCACACCAAGCCGCAACACATCCACACCGGACTCGGCCAAGCCCGCGACCACCGCGGCTTCGAGGAACTCCCCCGAGGCTCTCGGGTCGCGCCCGACGACGGCCACGGGTCGCCTGCCCGCCTTCTCAGCCACTGCGAACGCGCCCGTGTCACGGAGCACCGCGGCGGCGGCCGCAGCCAAGTCCATGGCCAGTTGACCGGTCAGATCATCACCGGCCACACCACGGACACCATCAGTTCCGAAAAGCCGGCCCATGAAACATGCCCCCGCATTCCGTGCTTAGTGGTCTGTAAGAGGAGTTCCTTCTGGCTGCACGGCGCCCGGGTGGGCGCCTCGCGGCGTTGTCGTCGTCGCCGATAGCCTCACTATCGGCTCCTCCTCCGCCTGGCGATGCACCCACCTGGGCGCCGTTCGCTCAAAGACCCCTCTTACAGACCACTAGTGACTGAGGGATTTGCCAGCCGCTTCGCGCGCCGGTCCGGTCAGCGCTTCGAGTACTGCGGCGCCTTCCTGGCCTTCTTAAGCCCGTACTTCTTGCGCTCCTTCACCCGCGGATCGCGGGTCAGGAATCCGGCCCTCTTCAGGGCAGGCCTGTTCTCCGGGTCAACCAGGATCAGCGCACGTGCGATCCCCAGTCGCAGCGCGCCCGCCTGCCCAGTGACGCCGCCGCCGGTGATCCGCGCGACAACATCGAACTGGTTATCCGCCCCCAGGTTGACGAAGGGCTCACTGATGAGCTGCTGGTGAACCTTGTTCGGGAAGAAGTCGTCCAACGTCCGGTCGTTGATCCGCCATTGACCGCTGCCGGGGACGATGCGTACCCGGGCGATGGCTTCCTTCCGGCGGCCGGTGGCGAGCGCGTTGCCGGTTACCACCGGTTTGCGCGTCGCCTGCCGCGCTTCGGCGTCGGCCGTCGTCTCTGTGGTGTATTCCGATACGTGCTCCGCGGCGGTTTCCGCCGTTTCCACGCCAGCGTCCTCAGCGAGCGCCTGCGTGCCAGTGGACTCGGCCACGGTTCCCTTCCTCGTACTTCCTCATCGGCTTTCGTCAGCGCGCCTGGTCGCGCCTGATGCCCCAGTGGATGACACCGCGGGCCAGGGTCGCGACCTCACCGGTCAGCCGGTGTGTGCTGCGCTATCTGCTTGATCTCGAATGCGGCGGGCTGCTGCGCCTGATGGGGATGGTCCGGGCCCGCGTACACCTTCAGCTTGGTCAGCATGCTCCGGCCCAGCGAGTTCTTCGGGAGCATGCCCCTGACCGCCTTCTCCACCACCCGTTCCGGATGCTGGGCCAGCAGGTCACCATAGGCCATCGAATGCATCCCACCGGGATAGCCCGAGTGCCGGTAGGCCCGCTTGTCCTTCAGCTTGTTGCCGCTCAGCGCCACCTTGTCCGCGTTCACCACGATCACGAAGTCGCCGGTGTCCACGTGGGGGGCAAAGATCGGCTTGTGCTTGCCGCGCAGCAGGATCGCTACCTGGCTGGCCAAGCGGCCGAGCACCACGTCAGAGGCGTCGATGACGTGCCACTGATGCTGGATGTCAGCGGCCTTCGGGCTGAATGTGCGCACAGTCATAAGCCTTCGCGTGGTGGGGCCTGATACTTGGATCCGCATCGGGGGGGCAACCGCCCGGTGCGAGAGTCCGCCGCATCCGCCGCCGCGTAACCAGCCCCGCTTAGCGGGCACCGCGGGCATGCAAACGCGCCATGGACGCTACAAGAGGATACCGGCCCTGGCGGTGAACGGCAAAGCGAGCCGAACGGCGCCCACATCGCCCGCCAGGGGAGCTATCTGCCCCGACACAGAAACAGTATCCGCAGCGGAGCCTGGACGCCACATCTACCAGCCGAGATGCCGGGCCGGCCGGTTCACCGTGGGGGCCCTTGCGCGGCCCAGATCCACCGGACCGGCCATGGCTTCGCCGACCGAAACGGTACGCTCGCCGCATGGGCCATCCGGATGATGAAGGCATCGGCCCGCCGCCGGACAGTTGGCCGGAGCGATCCTCGCGACGTAGGCCGCCGGCGCAGCCGACAGGCGAAGGGCGCCCTGCAGACGCCAAGCGCCCCGCGGGCGCGGAGCAGCCCGGGGGGTATGCCCGGCCGCCCGCCCAGCCTTCTGAGTACGCCCAGCCGCCCAGCTACGCGCCGCCATCTGGATACGCCCAGCCGTCTACTAGCTACGCGCCATCTGGATATGCCCAGCCGTCTAGCTACGCGCCGTCTGAGTACGCCCAGCCGCCCACCTACGCCCCGCCGTCTGACAACGCGCCGCCATCCGGATATGCCCAGCCGCCCAGCTACACCCCGCCATCCGAACACGCCCAGCCAGCTGAATACGGACAGCCGTCTGGATACGCCGACCCGTCTGGATACGCCCAGCCAGCCCCAGGCGGTCAGCCGCCCCCGGGCACCCAGGCCTCGCGAGGCGCCCAGTCACCGCCCAGCGCCCAGTCACCTCGAGGCGGTCAGCCGCCCCCGGGCCGCCAGCCTCCGCCAGGCGCCCAGCCCGCGGGAAACGGCGGAGCGCGCCACACCCGCCATGGCCGCTCGGCAGAGCCGGAACGCAATTCAGGTGCCTCCGATCGGCCCGCAAGCGGTGGC
Source organism: Streptosporangiaceae bacterium (assembly GCA_033854735.1). Lineage (GTDB taxonomy): Bacteria > Actinomycetota > Actinomycetes > Streptosporangiales > Streptosporangiaceae > JAWWPY01. The sequence goes on from JAWWPY010000167.1 coordinate 6,147, forward strand.
CAGCGCGCGCCGCGGCACACGTCCGCGGCGGACCAACCGGCCTCCCCAGGTGGGGGCCCCCTGGCCGCGCCCACTGGCTCCCGGGATGCCGTCTGGCGGCGCCCGCTCGGCAGGCCGGAGCGTGAGATCCAAGGTGGCGGTGGTCAGCGAACTGGCACTTCCGGAGATCAGCCGAGAGCGAGCGGATCCCTGTGGGGGGTGGGGGCGTTCCGGACGGCGGGCCCGGCGGGCCGGGGGCCGTTGCGGGGATTCCCGCCGGCGCCGGGGGCTCCGGATCCGGTCTACCCGCCCGGGCAATTCTCCCCCTGGAACCCACCGGCCCTGCGCTCGGCCGGACCTGGGGGGCGTCCAGAAGCAGGTTCGTGGCCCAACACTGCCGCGGAACCGGGGTACTCCCTGCTCGCCGTCAGCGATCCTTCCGCCGATATGACCGCAACCCAGACCTGGGCCGTGCTCGACGCGGCCCAACTCGGCGACGGATGGGCCGACCCCACCGCCACTGGTGACGTGCAGGCGGCCACCGGCACCGGTTCGGGCCCGGCCCAGGGCGAGGCTTACCCCTGGGATCAGGACGTGGCCGACCCCTGGCCGGCCAGCCCGGCCGACGCTCAAGCGGACGATCCCGCTACCGCCTGGGCGAATGGTCCTGCGGAGGCGGCCGGGCCGCCCGTCCTGGAGCCGGGGAGGCAGTCCTCTCGCCGGGGCAGAGCCAGTCGGCGCGCTGGTGCCGCCGATCCACCTGAGAACGGTCGGTGGCCCGGGGACGAGGAAACCACGGGCCGGTTCCCGGCCGCCGCAGGAACGACCGGCAGGTACCAAGCGGACGAGGAAACCACGGGCCGGTTCCCGGCCGGCACGGGAACCACCGGCAGGTACCAAGCGGATGCGGGAACCACGGGCCCGTACCACGCGGACGAGGACGCCACGGGCCGGTACGACACCGACGAGGAACCCACGGGCCGGTACGACACCGACGAGGAACCCACCGCAATCCACAGCGCGGCCCGCAGGGATGCGGGAACCAGGGTGTCCCGTGCCGCCGCCCGCGGCCGCAAACCACGCAAGCCCCCTAGCCGCGCCCGAGTGTGGCTGCTTCCCATTCTGATGGCGCTGGCCGTCGGCACATTGGTCACGTTGGCCTATTTGCACTTCGTCAAAGGGTCAGCTAACGGCGCGCGGGCGTCCACGCCGCCGCGCACGACGGCCGCATCCAGCAGCCCAACACCATCCCTGGGACCCTGGAAGCACATCACCACCCGCACCGAGGATCCCGTTCCGCTCACGATCACGGAGTTGTTCCCGGCCCAGTTCTCCTCGGGCGGGACCACCGGCACCAGGACCATCGATCAGGCGGGGACCGATTGCCCGGCGGCGGTGCTCGGGGCAGCGCTCCAGACGGCCGTGCGCAAACCCGGCTGCACGCAGGTGATGCGGGCCAGCTATATCACCACGAACCAGCAGATCATGGGCACGATCGGCGTACTCAACCTGGCTGATGCCACCGCTTCCCAGCGGGCCGGGCAGGCGACAGGCGCCGCCGAGTTCATCGACCAGCTTCCTGCTGCTCAAGGGCCCACCCACAACCTGACCAAAGGCACGGGCCTGGAAGAAGCGGTATACAAGGGCCATTACCTGATCTTGATATGGGCCGAGTTCACCAACCTGCACACCCCGACGACGGCGACCCAGCGCGCCCAGTTGAAGACGTTCTCTGACAACCTGGTCAGCGGTACCGCGAATGTGAGTCTGACCAGCCGCATGGTGATCGGGAAGCCGCAGACCTGATACGCCGCGCGCTCCGCGTCGTCAGCCGGATGTCCGGATGCGGCGGGTCGCCTGGGCGCGGCCTGACAGTTGCGCCGGTGGCGGGTAACGGACCTCCTCCAGGCAGAGCCCGTGCGCGGCTACCACCGTCACGCCCGGGTCACGGACCCGGGCGGCGAGCACCTGGCCTGGCCAGTTGACGGGCCTGCTTCCATCACCGACCTTGAGCAGGGCACCCACCAATGCCCGCACCATGTTGTGGCAGAACGCGTCGGCAATGATGGCCGCGGTGACAACCGACGGAGATGTCCTCGCCCATTCCAGGCGCAGCACAGCCCGCACCGTGGTGGCCCCCTCACGGCGACGGCAGAAGGCAGCGAAGTCATGTTCGCCCATGCAGGCCGCGGCGGCTTCGTTCATGACTCCGACGTCCACCGGGTGCCGGTACCACAGGGTGTCGTGCCTGCGCAGCGGCTCCGCCGCCGTCAGATCGTCACAGACCCGGTAAGAGTAGCGCCGCCACAGGGCGGAGAACCGGGCGTCGAAGCCGTCTGGAGCGGGGCGGATCCCGTGGACGCGGACATCCGCCGGGAGCAGCCGGGACAACCTGCGGGCCGCGACGGGGGCGGTCTTCGCCCACGAATCGGCTGGCACATCGACGTGAGTGACCTGCCCACGGGCATGCACCCCAGCGTCGGTCCGGCCGGCCACCGTGAGCGCCGGCGGCCTGGCCATCCGCAGCAGGCGACAGAGCGCCTCTTCGACAACGTCCTGGACAGTCCGCTGGCCGGGCTGGCGGGCCCACCCGGAGAAGCCGGAGCCGTCGTAAGACAAGTCCAGCCTCAGCCGGGTGAAACCGGGATCCGCAGGACCGTCGGTGTTAGCTGCACCCGTGTTAGCTGCACCCGTGTCGGATGCGATGCCCCCGGTGTCCAGCTCGCTAGTCGTGGGCTCCGTCCGCCGACTTGGCGGCCGCGTCGTCGGCCGACTCCTCGTCGGCCGATTCGGCGTCCGCCTCGTCGCTGGGCCCGGTCACGCCGGCTTCGGCGTCCGCCTGGCCCGTGCTGGTCTCGTCGGTGCTGGTCTCGTCGGTGCTAGTCTCGTCGGCCGCAACTGGCTCTTCCGCAGCGTCTTCCGCGACAGCGGCCTGCGCGGCGGGTGCAGGACGGGCAGCCCTGCCGGGCTGGGCGCGGCGGGCGCGGCGGCGGCGCGGCTTCGCGTCGGCTTCCTCGCTGACGAGCTCGATGACCGCCAAGGGAGCGTTGTCCCCCTTGCGGGGCCCGATCTTGGTGATCCGGGTGTATCCGCCTTCACGAGTCTCGAACCGGGGCCCGATCTCGGTGAAGAGCGTGTGCACCACGCCCTTGTCGGTGACCACGGTGAGCACCTGACGGCGGGCGTGCAGGTCACCCCGCTTGGCAAAGGTGATCAAGCGCTCAGCGTAGGGCCGCAGCCGCCGCGCCCTGGCCTCCGTCGTCGTGATCTTGCCGTGCTCGAAGAGCGCGGTGGCCAGGTTCGCCAGCATGTGCCGCTGGTGGGCCGAGCTGCCGCCCAGCCGGTGGCCCTTGGTGGGCGTGGGCATCGAAAGGTTCTCCTAGGTTCGGTGCTGCAGGGCGTTCCGGCCCGTCAGTACTGCTCAGTCTCGACGTAGCTCTCGTCGTCGTCAGCGCCGTAGCTGTCCGCCGCGCTCCCCGGGTCAAATCCTGGTGGGGAGTCCTTGAGCGCGAGACCCATGTCGGTCAGCTTCTGCTTGACTTCCTCGATCGACTTCGCCCCGAAGTTACGAATGTCGAGCAGATCCTGCTCACTGCGGGCGACCAGCTCGCCCACGGAGTGGATGCCCTCGCGCTTCAGGCAGTTGTACGAGCGGACCGTCAGGTTCAGCTCTTCGATCGGCAGGGCCAGGTCCGCGGCCAGGGCCGCGTCCGTGGGCGACGGGCCGATATCGATGCCCTCGGCGTCGACGTTCAGCTCCCGGGCGAGGCCGAAGAGCTCGACGAGGGTCTTGCCCGCGCTCGCCACCGCGTCCCTGGGACGCATCGATGGCTTGGTCTCGACATCGAGGATGAGCTTGTCGAAGTCGGTCCGCTGCTCGACACGGGTCGCCTCGACCTTGTAGGTAACCCGCATCACCGGCGAGTAGATCGAGTCGATCGGCACCCGGCCGATCTCCTGGCCCGGCTGCTTGTTCTGCGCCGCGGACACATAGCCACGGCCGCGCTCGACCGTCAGCTCCATCTCGAGCTTGCCCTTGCTGTTCAGGGTGGCGATGTGCATGCCCGGGTTGTGCACCTCGACCCCGGCCGGCGGCGCGATGTCCGCCGCGGTGACCTCTCCGGGGCCCTGCTTACGCAGGTACATCACCACAGGCTCGTCCTGCTCGGACGATACGACGAGTTCCTTGAGGTTGAGGATGATGTCGGTGACGTCCTCAGCAACGCCCGCCACGGTGGAGAACTCGTGCAGCACGCCTTCGATCCTGATGCTGGTCACAGCCGCACCCGGGATCGAGGAGAGCAGGGTACGCCGGATCGAGTTTCCGATCGTGTACCCGAATCCAGGCTCCAGAGGCTCGATGACGAACCGTGACCTGAACTCGTCGACCTGCTCTTCAGTGAGAGTTGGACGCTGAGCGATAAGCATTGCTACCCCTATTTCCCGCGACACCCGCTATTTGATGTCGCGATTCCTGTTGACGGCAACCGCCGCCGCTGCCGTGGGCCGCCCTGTGGCGGACGGCCCCGGCATGCTGCTACTTCGAGTACAGCTCGACGATGAGCTGCTCTTGAACCTGTGTATCGATCTGGGCCCGGACCGGGAGCGTGTGGACCAGGACACGCATCTTGTCCGGGATCACTTCGATCCACGCGGGCGTCTGGCGCTCGCCGGCCTCGGCCCGCGCTACCACGAAAGGTGTCATCTCCACGGACTTCGGTGCAACATCGACGATGTCGCTCTCCCCGACCCGGTACGACGGGATGTCCACCTTCCGCCCATTGACCAGGAAGTGGCCGTGCGTCACGAGCTGGCGGGCCATGTCCCGGCTCTTCGCGAAACCGGCCCGGTAGACCACGTTGTCCAGGCGGCTCTCCAGGATCTGGAGCAGATTCTCGCCGGTCTTGCCGCGCTTGCGCGTGGCCTCCTCGTAGTAGCCATGGAACTGGCGCTCAAGGATCCCGTAGACCCGGCGTGCCTTCTGCTTCTCCCTGATCTGAAGCAGGTACTCGCTCTCCTTGGGCCGGTTCCTGCCGTGCTCACCCGGTGGGTACGGCCGGATCTCGATGGGGCACTTGGGCGAATCGCACTTGGACCCCTTCAGGAAGAGCTTCATCTTCTCGCGGCGGCAGAGCTTGCAGTCCGCCCCTGTGTATCGAGCCATCTTCGCGCTACTCCTCAGA
>JAWWPY010000168.1:0-10392 GCA_033854735.1 Streptosporangiaceae bacterium
CTATGCGGGCGCCGCGAGCCGCGAGCTTACCGAGGAGACCGGCTGGGACGATATTGCCCTGCTGCGTGAGGTTCACCAGGCGGCCCGCATGCTGCAGCACGGTGACCGGGTCGTCCGGCAGCACGAGTGTCTTTTCCTGGCCCGGACTGACCAGGCCTGCCGGGAGCTGGGCGACGTCGCGGCGATGCACGTTTCTGACGGCATCGTCGCGTGGCGATGGTGGACGCTGGCCGAACTGGATGCGACGGCCGAGGTCATCTTCCCGGCCGGGCTGGCGGGACTGATCCGGGGCGTGCTCGGCCGCTAGAGTGGCCCACCATGACCTTCGACCGCCAGGGAACGGCGCGCGCATAGGGTGCCCCGCTGCCACCCGGCCGTTATCAGCGCTCTGGTGACAGCGGCGGGCGCGATCGCCTGGATCATCGTCTTTCCGCGGGTCGGTACCGACCTGTCGGCCGCGATGACCCGGGCCGGCTGGGCGCGCGACGACCCGGGCTCGGCTTATATCTTCAGCTGGTACGGCGGCATCCATCCGGCCAGTTACTCGCTCCTGGCGCCGTATCTGTTCGCGGTCATCGGCACCAGGCTGGCCATGGCGGCTGCGGCCGTGGTCGCCGCGGGCCTGCTGACCGTGCTGCTGGTCCGGCACGGGGCGCCCCGGCCGTACCTGGCCGCGCTGTGGGTGGCCGTTGCCCTCTGGACCGAGCTGTCGGCCGGCCGGGCCGCCTTCACCCTGGCCCTCGTGCCGGCTGCGGGCTGCGTCGTCGTCGCCGGTGGCAGCCTGCGGGACTGGGCCCGGCTGCCCGCCGCCGCGGGCCTGGCCACGGTGACCGGCCTGATCAGCCCCGTCGCGGTCCTGTTCCTGGGGATCGTGGCCGCCGTGTTCCTGTGCACCGGCCGCTGGCGCGAGGGCCTGGTCGTCGGCATGGGGGCGGGGGTTCCGTTGGGGATAATGGCGGGATTTGCCGATGGGGGTGTGCAGCCCCTCGGTGTCCAGAGCTGGCTGCCGCCGCTGCTCGCCGCCGTGGGGGTGGTGGCGCTGCTGCCCGGCCGGTGGCGGATGGTGCGGATCGGCGCGCTCGTCTACGGCCTGGGCGTGATCGCCTGTCTGGCGTGGCCAGGTCCGGTCGGCTCCAACGTCGGGCGGCTCGGTGAGCTGCTCACCGGCCCGCTGCTGGCCGGGATGGCCAGCGGCCGGCCTCGCTGGCTGCTCGCCGCCGGGCTGGCCGCCGCCGCGTGGTGGCAGGTCGCCCAGCCGGCCGTCGATATCGCGCACGGCAACGCGCCCGCTTACGCCCCGCAGACGGCGGCGCTCGTGCGCGAACTGCGGGGGATACACGCCGACACCGCACGGGTGGAAGCGGTGCCGCAGTATGGCCACTGGGAGTCGCAGGAACTGGCGCCGGTGGTCCCGTTGGCACGCGGCTGGGAGCGGCAGGTCGACGTCGAGCGCAACCCGCTGTTCTACGGCGGCACGCTCACCCCCGAGGCGTACCACGGCTGGCTGCGGTACAACGCGGTGCGCTACGTCGCCATCTCGGCCGGCAGCCCGGACTTCGCCGCGGTCGCGGAAGCCGCCATCGTGCGCGAAGGCCAGCCCTGGCTGGTGCCGGTATGGCACGACGCGTTCTGGCGGCTGTACCAGGTGGCTGCCACGCTGCCGCTGGCCAGCCCGCCGGGCACGGTCATCGCCAGCACGCCAGCCGGGATCACCCTGCGGGTCAGCCGGGCCGGCACCACGATCGTGCGGGTGCGCTGGTCGGCGTGGCTGCGCAGCACCGGCTCGGCCGTGCCGGCCCGCCACGGCGCGTGGACCAGCCTCACCGCCCGTGAGCCCGGCACCTACACGCTGTCAGCCCGGTACTGAGATGGCTGATGTCGGGTCCCCCGGGCTGGTGTTGAATGAGCAGTGTCACGTCCCGGAAGACAGGACGAGCTGATGAGCCAGTCCCTCAGGTACGGCGGCTTCGGAGCGGTAGCGGGCCGCGATCGGACCCGGACCCTGTTCGGGCAGACAATGGGATACGTCGCGGTCACGGCGGGCTTCTTCGCCCTCGGTGCCTACCTCGGCCGCAACCTGTCCCACGTCGCGGGGTTCGTGGCGTTCATCGCCGCCTTCGCCTGCCTGATGATCATGAATTTCACGGTCCGCCGGTCCGGGTCGCTGACCGCCGGCCTGCTCTTCGCGGTCGGTGCCCTGCTGGGGGTCGCGGTGGCACCGACGCTCCTCTACTACGCGAGCGCGGACCCGCAGGCACTCTGGCAGTCCGGGGGCGCCACCGCGCTGTTCATCGCCGCGTTCGGCTCGGCCGGCTACGCGACCCGGCGGGACCTCTCCGGGCTCGCCCGGCTGTGTTTCTGGGCGCTCCTCGCCCTCATCGTGTTCGGCATCGTGCTGATCTTCGTTCACATCCCGCACGGCTCGCTCGTCTACTCAGGTCTGGGCCTGGTCATCTTCGCGGGCCTGACCATGGTCGATTTCCAGCGGGTCCGGCGCTCGAAGAACCTCGACTCCGCGCCGCTGATCGCCGCGTCGATCTTCCTCGACGTGTTCAACGTGTTCCTGTTCTTCCTGCGGATCTTCTCCGGGCGCGACTGAGCGCCGGCGCCGCCCCGGCCGCGGCTCAGGGCGCCGGGAGCAGGTAGCCGACGAGGCTGTCGATCTCCTCATCCATGTCGGGCCAGGGGAAGTTGCGGCGCGCGGCGCGCAGCGCGACCATGCCGTGCAGCGCGGTCCAGGAGTGGATGGCCAGCATGCGGGCGTCCACGCCCGGGCCCGCCACGGCGGCCATCTCGTCGCCCACCGCGTCGAAGACCTCGACCCCGACGTAGCGGACTGTCGGCACGAGATGGGGCGGCACCGCTTCTGACGTGAACATGACCCGGTACCGGCCGTCTCCGGTCAGGCCGTTTCGGGCCAGATCCTCTCGCATCGCCGCTGCCTCCTTTCGCTGCCTGCCGCCGCGACGACGGTCCCCGAGGCCAGCGCCGCCCAGCCGCAGGCTGACCATGAAGTCGCGGCCCTGACCCCGTGACCCGACTCTGGCGGACCGCGGCGGGGGAGTGCGCCCCGCCGCGGTTCTGCAGGCCCTGGTTCACTGGGTCGCGATCCGCTAGGTCGCGGCGCCGTCCTGGTCGTACTGGTCAAGGGCCCACTGGGCCCATTCGTGCAGGGTCAGGAAGTAGCGTGCGCCCAATTCGGCGGCCAGCAGCCCGGCGGGCGGCCGGCCACCGGCCGGCGTCGCAGCGGCCTGGCTGATCGCCGCGCGCAGCCGGTCGTGCTCACGCAGGCTGTCCTCGGCCTGCTGGCGAAGCAGCTTCCTGGCGTCGGCGGGGTCCAGCGTGGACAGCAGGAACAGCCGCAGGGTGTGCTCGTTGCGGACGACCGGCTCGTCGTTGACGTCGAGGATCCAGCGCTGCAACTCGGCCCGGCCCGGGTCAGTGATCGCGTAGGTCCGCCGGCCGCGCGGGCCTTCCTCGACCACCGCGATCAGGTCTTCCCGGGCCAGGCGGGCCAGCTCCGGGTAGATCTGGCTGTGCTGCGCGTGCCAGGCGTACCGCCGGAGATTCCGCTCGAACTTGCCGGCCAGGTCGTACCCGCTGGCCGGTTCCTCGGCCAGCAGCCCCAGCAGGGCGTACCGCAGCGACATGGCCACCTCCGTGAGGGAACACTACACACCTAGATATTGACAGATAGATCCTGTCATGTCATCTTCTCCTCATCGACAGTTGACCCTGAGGAGGAGCTATGGGCGCAATCGCTGCGTGGAGTCTGCTCGGCGTGCTGGGCGCCGTCGCCGCGGCACTGGCCGGCGGCCTGGGATACCGCGCCATCAGGCAGCGCCGCACGGCCCGGGCCTTGACGATCGCCGCGCCCACGGGCATCAACGAGAGCCGGTTCGTCCGCGCCGGCGGCGTAGATCAGTGGATCCAGATCCGCGGTGCGGACCGCGCCAACCCGGTCCTGCTCGTGCTCGCCGCGCACGGCGTGTCCATGGTGGCGGCGACCCCGATCTTCCGGTCCTGGGAAGAGCACTTCACGGTGGTCCAGTGGGACCGGCGCACCGTGGGCAAGACCCTGATCCGCAACGGTAAAGCCGGCGCCGACGACTGGACGTTCGACCGCCTCGCCGCCGACGGGATCGAGGTCGCCGAGTTCCTGCGCCAGCACCTGGGCCAGGACAAGGTGATCCTGCTGGCCCACTCACAGGGCACCGTGGTCGGGGCGCGGATGGCCCAGCGCCGGCCGGGCCTGTTCCACGCTTACGTCGGCGTTAGCCAGATGGCCGACATGTCACGCAACGAAACCCTCTCCTACGGGCTGCTGTCGCGGCAGGCCCGTGCGGCGGGAAACCGGAAGGCGATCGCGGGGCTGGCCAAGGCCGGGCCGCCGCCGTACCCGGACTTCCCCGCCTGGATGGTCAAGGAGCGCTGGGGCCTGGCCGCCGATCCCGAGGCGCGTGCCTTCCGGAAGCTGCTGGTCCCGTTGATTGTGACCGCGCCGGGTTACTCGGCCCGCGACATCTACCACTCCTTCGCCGACGTCTCGTTCCTGCCGAACAGCCTCTTCCAGGAGACGATGGCCTGCACACCCGGGTGGCTGGGCACCAGCTTCGACGTCCCGGTCCTGCTGCTGCACGGCGACCAGGACATGCACGCAGTGACCGCCGTCGCCCAGGAGTATTTCGCCGTCATCGAGGCCCCGGCCCAGGACTTCGTCCTGCTCGACGGGCTCGGGCATATGGCACCGTTCGTGCGGCCCGACCTGATCGAGACCGAACTGATCACCCGCATCCGGCCGCTGGCCACCCGGGCCTGCCGAGCGTGAGACCGGGCCCAGTCGCAGAACGCGCCGCTGCTCGGTCTAAGCCCCCAGGGTGTCCAGCACCTGCTGGCCGTACTTGGCCAGCTTGTTCTCGCCGATACCGCTGATGGTGCCCAGCTCGGCCAGGGTCGAGGGGGACTGCGCGGCGATCTGCCGCAGGGTCGCGTCGTGGAAGATCACGTACGCGGGCACGCCCTGTTCCTTCGCGGTGGCGCCGCGCCAGGCGCGGAGCCGCTCGAAGACCCCCGCGGCTTCCTCGGGCAGGTCGGCGGGTGCGGCCGCCGCGGCGCGGCGGGCCCGGGCCGGTTTGGCCGGGCGCTCGGGCTCGCGGCGCAACGCGACCTCGCGCTGTTTGCGCAGCACCTCGGTACTGGAGCCGGTCAGCACCAGCGTGCCGTAGTCGCCCTCGACCGCCAGCAGGCCCTGGGCCAGCAGTTGCCGCACCACGCCGCGCCACTCGGTGTCGCGTAGTTCGGAGCCGATGCCGAACACCGTCAGCGAGTCGTGCCCGTGCTGGGTGACCTTGGGTGTCGTCTTGCCGAGCAGGATGTCGATCACCTGCCCGGCGCCGAACTGCTGGTTCCGCTCATGCTTGAGCCGGTACACGGCGGACAAGAGTTTCTGGGCCGCGACGGTGCCGTCCCACGTCTGCGGTGGTGACAGGCAGGTGTCGCAGTTGCCGCACGCGGCGCTCGGCTCGCCGAAGTAGCCGAGCAGTTGCGCCCGCCGGCACTCGACCGTCTCGCAGAGCGCCAGCATGGCGTCGAGGTGGGTGCCGAGCCGCCGCCGGTGGGCGTCGTCGCCCTCGGAGGTGTCGATCATCTTGCGCTGCTGCACCACGTCCTGCAGGCCGTAGGCCAGCCAGGCGGTGGAGGGCAGGCCGTCCCGGCCCGCGCGGCCGGTTTCCTGGTAGTAGCCCTCGACCGACTTGGGCAGGTCAAGATGGGCGACGAAGCGCACGTCAGGCTTGTCGATGCCCATGCCGAACGCGATGGTGGCGACCATGATCACGCCGTCCTCGCGCAGGAAGCGGGACTGGTTCGCGGCTCGGGTGCGCGCGTCGAGGCCGGCGTGGTAAGGCAGGGCCGCGATCCCGTTTCCGACCAGGAAGTCAGCGGTCTGCTCGACCGAGGCCCGCGACAGGCAGTAGACGATCCCCGCGTCCCCGTCATGCTCGGACCGCAGCAGGTCCAGGAGCTGCCGTTTCGGATCGTTTTTGGGGGCGATGCGGTACTGGATGTTCGGCCGGTCGAAGCTGGCCACGAAATGACGGGCCTGCGTCAGGTTCAGCCGGGACGCGATCTCGGCGTGGGTGGCCCTGGTGGCGGTCGCGGTCAGGGCGATGCGCGGCACCGCGGGCCAGCGCTCGTGCAGGGCGGACAGGGCGAGATAGTCGGGCCGGAAGTCGTGTCCCCACTGGGCCACGCAGTGCGCCTCGTCCACCGCGAACAGCGAGATCGTCCCGCGGTCGAGCAACCTGAGGGTCGACTCGGCGCGCAGCCGCTCCGGCGCCAGGTAGAGCAGGTCAATGTCGCCGGCCAGGAAGGCGGACTCCACGTCGCGGCGCTGGATGGGATCCTGGGTGGAGTTGAGGAAGCCGGCCCGGACACCGAGAGCGGTCAGCGCGTCCACCTGATCCTGCATCAGGGCGATCAGCGGCGAGATGACGACGCCGACGCCGGTGCGGACCAGCGCGGGGATCTGGTAGCACAGGGACTTCCCGCCGCCGGTCGGCATGAGCACCAGCGCGTCGCCGCCGCCCACGACATGGTCGATGATTTCCTGCTGGCCGGCCCGGAACGAGTCGTAGCCGAAGACGCGGTGCAGCACCTCCGACGCGTCACTCACCCTGGAACCGATGTCGGGAAATGCCACCCAGCCACTCTACGAGGACCGGGCCCTCCGCACTGGGATGTCCGGGCCGTGCTCCATGATCGCGGAACATTCCGGGCCCATAGACCCAGAAATATTCCGCGATCAAGAAATGCGGCTAGGCCCGGGGCCCAGCCGGCCGCGCCCGGAGTGCGAACGGCACCGGAGTGGGCGTTGCTGACGTGCGAACGGCACCGGAGTGGGCATTGCTGTCGTGGGGCGGCAGCGGTGTGGGCATTGCTGTCGTTGGCGGTGGGGGCTGCGCCGCCCCGGTCAGCTCAGGGCCAGTTCGCTGGCCGTGGCCTCGTGGCTGGAGCGGACCGGCTTGCGCATGACGAACCGGTCCAGCGGGGAGTACGCGCGCGACCCGGCCGCGGCGCCGTAGTGGGTGACCGTGATCGAGGTGGTGCCGCCGGGCTCGGCGGGCGCCACGTCGAACGAGGCGAAGCCGTACGGCGTGGCGAGGTCCCGGTAGGCCGACCACGGCGCGGGTTCGGTGGTGGTGATCGACGCGTGCTGCTGTCGCGGGCTCCCCGGGCCCACACCGGCGATGACGACCCCGTCGTGCGGGTCGCCGAACTTGCTCAGCGCGGTCGGTACCGGGTTCCCGCCACCACCGATGATCATGTGCACGAAGCCGTCCCGGGTGTCCATCTGCACAGGGTCACTGCCCTGGGGCGCCGGGGTGAGCAGGGCCGCGCCGGGCAGGATGCCGCGGACCGGGTAGGTCCGCTCGAAGTGGTGCTCGTGCCCGGCCAGCACGAGATCCACCCCGTAACGGTCGAACAGGGGCAGAATCTCCTGCCTGATCCCGAGGTCGGCGCCGTTGAAGTGGGCCGAGGACATGGCGGGCTGGTGCATGAGGACCACGATCCAGTCGATGCCCGGCGCCTGCCTCGCGGCGGCGAGTTCGGTCTCCAGCCAGGCCCGCTGCAGGCCGCGACTGTACCCGCGGATATAGGCGTCGTAGCCGCGGCGCTGGTAGCCGGGTACGTGATCGTGGCGGTAGTTGCTGAACCCGCCGTCCTGCAGGCATACGTCGTCGTTGTTGAGGGAGATGACCCGGATCGGCCCCACGGTGAACGCGTACCAGTTACCGCGGAAATCCGCCGACCCGTTGTCCGGCAGCTCGAACCTGGTCTGGTAGGCGAGGTATCCCTGCGGTCCGTTGCCGGCCTCGTTCTCGTGGTTGCCGGCCGCGGGCATCCACGGCCGGTGCCGGGCCGACCGCATGTTGTTGGTGAAGAACGAGGCCCAGGTGGCGACCGGCGCGTCGCTGACGTTCGCGTAGGACAGGTCGCCGTTTATCAGGTGGAAGAGCGGATCGAGCGCGTCCACGGCGTCGACGATGTACCCGGCGTTCGGCCCGGCCGGGCCGAACCCGAGGCCGACCGGGGCGGGGATGGACTGGTCGCCGAAACTGGTGAACCGGAACCCGGCCGAGCGGCCGCGCGGACCGGTCCGGAAGGTGCCCGGCACCGGCTCCGCGCCGTCGTGCCGCACCTCGTAGGCGAAGGCGGTGCCGGGTGCGAGGTTCCGCAGCCGCGCGTGGTACGTGTACACCGGCTCGCCGGTCAGGGCCTCGGTGTAGACGCGTTCCTCGGCCGGCACCTCCAGGCCGAGGCCGCCGTCGGCCGACCCGGCCCGTAGCCGCGGCCTGGCCGCGGCGGCCGGTGCCGCCCAGGAGACCGTGATCTGGGTGGCGGCGTCGGCGCCGAACTGGACGTGCACCTGCTCAGGAGCCGGGGCCCCGGCCACGTCCGGCTGACGGATCAGGGCCGGTGCGCTGCGCGTCACGGCCCGGCCCCCATGCCTCCATGATGCACCCGGGAGCCGCCCGGGTCGGTCACGCTAGGTAAACGTTCCTGGTCGTTCTCATGAAACTTGGCCGGGCCTGCAGTGATAAGGCCGCCGCAGGCCCCAACGCGCCAGCGTGACCGGGCGGGGCCCGGCCGCCGCAGCGCCCGGGCCCCGTGTCGTCCTTCCGGTGACTCCTCAGCCGTGGCTGAGGACGAGCGCCTGATCAGCGCTGTTGATGCCGACGGCCCATTCGTTGGTAGCGCCGGGCAGGGTGGCCGCCCCGTACAGCGGGCTGAACGTGCCGGTGGTCGGATCGCTGTCGGCCGACCACGCGCTGCCGTTCCAGTGCAGGATGAGCCCTTGCTGCACGCCGCCGTTGACGCTGGGCATGTTGAACCCGACCGCGTACACGTCGCTGGCCGACCGGGCCGCGACGGCGTTCAGCGCGGGGTAGGCGCCGGGCGTGGGGCTGGCCACGATGCTCCACGCGGAGCCGTTCCAGTGCTCGATCAGGGTCGTGATGCCCAGGCCGGGCACTTCCTCGTTCTCGCCGACGGCCCAGACGTTGTTCGAGGCCACGGCGGTCACCCCGTGCAGGACGGGGCTGCTCGGGCCGCTCACGCTGGGCTGCGGCAGGACCGTGACCGCCCAGGAAGTGCCGTCGTAGTGCAGGGCGTAGGCCGAGTTGGTGTAGCTGGTGTTGGTGAACTCGCCCACCGCCCAGATGTCGGTGGCGCTGATCGCGGTGATCGCGGTGAGGTTGTTGCCGAACGTGTTGGACGGGTTTGGGCTCGGGACCGTGACGGCGCTCCACGCCGTGCCGTCCCAGTGCTCGACCACGCCACGCGCGCCGACCGCCCAGGCGTTGCTGGCGCTCAGGTCGGCCACCCCGCTGAGCCGGCCACCCGGACCGGGCACGACCTTCCACGCGGAGCCGTTCCAACGCTCGTACAGGGCGGCCTGGCGGTTGTAACCACCGGGGCCGGCCGACCCAACCGCCCAGGCATCGGTGGCGCTGCTGGCGCTGACCGCGTTCAGGGCGGCGTTCACACCGAGGCTGGGGGTGGCGGTCAGCGACCAGGCGCTGCCGTTCCAGTGGTAGGCCACCGGCGGCGGCGGCACCTGGCCGGCCCCGCCGAATTGCACGCCGACCGCCCAGGCGTCCGCGCCGGTGCGCGCGGACGCGCCGTTGAGTTCGGTGTTGTTTCCGGTCTGCGGGACACTCACCACCGTCCAGCCGGTCGCGGCCAAGGCCGGACCGCCGGCGATCACCAATGCCGTGGCTAATGCGGTGGCTGACGCGCTGGCCGCTGCCCATCGCTTGCGCTGCAACATGATCCGCTCCTTCCAGGCCCGCGGGTGCGGGGAACCACCCCGGACACGGATGTGACCCATGACGGGTTCACCTCTTCCGCGATCAATGTGCGGGACCGGCCGGACGGGCGGACGGTGGCGGATCTCGGCTCCCGTTGGACCGGGTGGCGGCTTCCGAGATACGGCTTGCCAACCCCGAATTACCGAGTAATATACCCAGTATATTACCTAGTAAGGAGACGTCATTGAGTGTCCGGCATGCCCTGCTTGCGCTGCTGAGCGAGGGGCCCAAATACGGCCTGCAACTCCGCGAGGAGTTCGAGGCCAGGACCGGCGAGGTCTGGCCGCTGAACGTGGGCCAGGTGTACACGACGCTGCAACGGCTGGAGCGCGACGGGCTGGTCGAGTCGGACGACGCCGCGGAGGACAGCCCGCAGCGGGGTTTCCGGATCACCGCGGAGGGGGCCGAGGAGCTGTCCGGCTGGCTGCGCACCCCGCCGGACATGACATCGCCGCCCCGCGATGAGCTGGTGATCAAGGTCCTGGTGGCGTTGCGGCTGCCCGGCGTCGATGTGCACGAC